>NZ_JBUPWE010000013.1:0-285858 GCF_055502615.1 Pseudoduganella sp. jia 9
GGTTCATCGCACTTTGCCGGGGAACGCATTCTTGATTTTCAAGAAGAAGTAGGATGCGTCCCGGAATCCGTAAGCCATGCGTTTGATCACTTTGATGCGATTGTTGACGCCTTCCAGGATGGATGAGTTCATCGGATAGATGGCCGAAGCCAAGATACCGCGCCGGTATTTGGCCAAGCGTTTAGCGAACTGGATCAGCGGTGCGATCTGGCTTTCCAGGGCGAGCTTGAGCCAGGTTTTCCATCGACGAGCACCTTCCCAGGCCGATGGCGCATACCAGATCTCTTTCAGTTCGGTCTTGAGCAGGTAGACCGTTGCCAAGGGCTGGTTGGCGGCGAGCAGTTCGTCAAGTTTGATCGCCTGGTCGGTTTTGAGATTGTCGCGATTACGCAGCAAAAGCCATCGGCTGCGCTTGATGACCTGACGGGCTTTTGGCTCTGCACGTAGTGCATTGGCTTGATCGACCCGTACCCGGTCAACGACTTCGCGGCCAAAACGGGCCACGACATGAAATAGGTCGTAGACCACCTCGGCATTGGGGCATTGCTGGCGCACTTCGAGATCCATAGCCGTGTTCATGTCCATCGCCACGGCTTCAATCCGCTGGCAGCCTTCCGGTCCCAGCATCTCGAAAAATGGCCGGATCGCTTCCCGGCTATTGCCTTCTCCAACCCACAATACGCGCATCCGTTCAGCATCGAGCGCGACAGTGGCATAGCGGTGTCCCTTGTGCAGGGCGAATTCGTCCATCACCAGGCGCCGTACACCCTCTGCTGAGAAGTCAGCATGCAAGTGCTTCAAGCGCCGATGATCGATCTCTTTGACGGTATGCCAGTGTAGGCCGGTCAGCCGGGCCACATGTGCTATCGGAAGCAGTTGCGCCAGCGCCTCGACCCACAGGCGCACACGATGCGTAATGCGTGAACGCCGGTCAAGCCAGACAATGTGCTCGGCAACCCGTGCATTACAGTGATGGCAGTCCAGTCGCCGCACTGGCACATCAAGCCAGACGCGTTTGTCCAGAATATCGCGGTCGCGCACCTTGCGTCTTCGGCGCTCATGCACCAAGGCGCAAGGCTGGCGGCACGACCCACACAAAGCATCACTTGTCGGACAGGGTTCGAGAACGATCAGCAGGGAACCGTCTTTCTGTTCTTGGACGGAGTCGAGAATATGGCCTTCCCAAAACGGGAGAGACGACATAGCATTGAGCATGGCGGTGGTTTGAAAGATTGACTTGTTTGGCGACTATCAATCTACCAACTTCAGACCCCCGCCACCACTTCCTGCTCAGATCGTCAATCCCGTCTTCCCCCATTCCCCGCGAAGAACCTAAAAAAAGCCCCTGAAATCAGGGGCTTAGTCTTGTTGAGTTGCCTGTCAATGCCTGAGCATTCAGGCTAGCTCATCATTCCCACTCAATCGTCGCCGGCGGCTTCCCGGAAATGTCATACACGACACGATTGAGACCCCGCACCTCATTGATGATGCGATTGGACACGCGGCCGAGCAGCTCGTGCGGCAGATGCGCCCAATGCGCCGTCATGAAGTCCTGCGTCTGCACGGCACGCAGCGCCACCACGTAGTCGTACGTCCGGCCATCGCCCATCACGCCCACCGACTTCACCGGCAGGAACACGGCAAACGCCTGCGACGTGGCTTCGTACCAGTTGCGCGGTGCGCCATCCTGGTCGAAGCCCGGCACCACGACCGCTTCGTACGGCGTGTTGCGCAGTTCCTCGATGAAGATCGCGTCGGCGCGGCGCAGCAGGTCGGCGTATTCCTTCTTCACTTCGCCGAGGATGCGCACGCCCAGGCCCGGGCCGGGGAACGGGTGGCGATAAACCATCTCGTACGGCAGGCCGAGCGCGACGCCCAGCTTGCGCACTTCGTCCTTGAACAGTTCGCGCAGCGGTTCCAGCAGCTGCAGCTTCATGTGTTCGGGCAGGCCCCCCACGTTGTGGTGGCTCTTGATCGTCTGGCCCTTCTTGCCCTTGCCGGCCGATTCGATGACGTCCGGGTAGATGGTGCCCTGCGCCAGCCATTTCGCGTTGGTCAGCTTGGCCGATTCGGCATTGAATACTTCGACGAATTCACGGCCGATGATCTTGCGCTTCTGTTCCGGGTCGGTCACGCCGGCCAAGTGGCCCATGAACTGGTCGACCGCGTCGATGCGGATGACTTTCACGCCCAGGTTCTTGGCGAACATGTCCATCACCATTTCGCCTTCGTTCAGGCGCAGCAGGCCATGGTCGACGAACACGCAGGTCAGCTGGTCGCCGATGGCGCGGTGGATCAGCGCGGCGGCCACCGACGAATCGACGCCGCCGGACAGGCCCAGGATCACTTCATCGGTGCCCACCTGGGCGCGGATCTTCTCGACGGCTTCGGAGATGTAGTCCGGCATGTTCCAGTCGGACTTGCAGCCGCAGATCTCGTGCACGAAGCGGCCCAGCATGGCCTTGCCCTGCACGGTGTGCGTCACTTCCGGGTGCCATTGCACGGCGAAGAACTTGCGCTCCTCATCGGCCATGCCGGCGATCGGGCAGCTCTCGGTCGAGGCCATCAGCTTGAAGCCCGGCGGCATGTCCAGCACCTTGTCGCCGTGGCTCATCCACACCTTCAGCATGCCGTGGCCTTCGTGCGTGACGAAGTCGTTGATGCCGTTCAGGAGCGACGTGTGGTTGCGGGCGCGCACCTCGGCGTAGCCGAATTCACGCACCAGGCCGTTTTCCACCTTGCCGCCCAGCTGCGCGGCCATCGTCTGCATGCCGTAGCAGATGCCCAGCACCGGCACGCCCAGTTCGAACACGGCCTGCGGCGCGCGCGGCGAATCGCCTTCCAGCGTGGAGTTGTGGCTGCCGGAGAGGATCACGCCGGAAGCGCCGTAGTTGCGGACGAATTCTTCCGACACGTCGTACGGATAGACCTCGGAGAACACGCCGGCGTCGCGCACGCGGCGCGCGATCAGCTGGGTCACCTGGGAACCGAAGTCGATGATGAGGATCTTGGAGTGCATGTTTTGGCTTTACTGAACTAGGGGGAACCGGGACTGAAAGGAGAGACGCTGAACGAAGCAGAAAGAAGCGGAAAGAAGCGAGACGCCGGCGCTGTCGAGCGCCGGCGTTTCAGGGAGACGCTTATTCCGAACGGTAGTTCGGCGCTTCCTTGGTGATCTGCACGTCGTGCACGTGCGATTCGCGCATGCCGGCGGACGTGATCTCGACGAATTCCGCTTTCTCGCGCAGTTCGTCGATGGTGGCGCAGCCGCAGTAGCCCATCGACTGGCGCACGCCGCCCACCAGCTGGAAGATGATCGCCAGTACCGAGCCTTTGTAGGCCACGCGGCCTTCGATGCCTTCGGGGACGAACTTGTCGGCCTTGGCGGAGGCTTCCTGGAAGTAGCGGTCTGCCGAGCCTTCGGCCATCGCACCCAGCGAACCCATGCCGCGGTAGGACTTGTACGAGCGGCCCTGGTACAGGATCACTTCGCCCGGCGCTTCCTCGGTGCCGGCGAACATGGAGCCCATCATCACGGTCGACGCGCCGGCGGCCAGCGCCTTGCTGATGTCGCCCGAGAAGCGGATACCGCCGTCGGCGATGCAGGGCACGCCCGTGCCTTCCAGCGCCTGCGCCACGTTCGAGATCGCGGTGATCTGCGGCACGCCCACGCCGGCCACGATACGGGTGGTGCAGATCGAGCCGGGGCCGATGCCGACTTTCACCGCATCCGCGCCGTATTCGACCAGCGCCTTGGCGGCGGCCGCGGTGGCGATGTTGCCGCCGATGACGTCCACATGCGGATACTTCGTCTTGATGTACTTCACGCGGTCGAGGATGCCCTGGGAGTGGCCATGCGCCGTATCCACCACCAGCACGTCGACGCCGGCTGCCACCAGCAGGTCGATGCGTTCCTCGTCCTTCGCGCCCACGCCCACCGCCGCGCCGACCAGCAGCTTGCCGTGCTGGTCCTTGGAGGCGTTCGGGTGTTCGGTGGACTTTTGAATGTCTTTTACCGTGATCAGGCCGCGCAGCTCGAACGCTTCGTTGACGACGATCACGCGCTCCAGGCGGTGCTTGTTCATCAGGCGCTTGGCCTCGGCCGTGTCAGCCGTTTCGCTGACGGTCACCAGCTTTTCGCGCGGCGTCATCTTGGCGCGCACTTCGGCGTCCAGCTCTTCCTCGAACCGCAGGTCGCGGTTGGTGATGATGCCCACCACCTGGGCGCCTTCGACCACCGGGAAGCCGCTGATGCCGTGCTGTTCGGTCAGCTTGATCACGTCGCGGATCTTCATGTCCGGCGGAATGGTGATCGGGTCGCGCAGCACGCCGGCTTCAAAACGTTTGACTTTCGCCACCTCGCGGGCCTGGTCGGCCGGGCGCAGGTTCTTGTGGATGATGCCGATGCCGCCCTCCTGCGCCATCGCGATCGCCAGGCGGCCTTCGGTGACGGTATCCATCGCGGCCGACAGCAGCGGGATATTCAGCGAAATGTTGCGGGTCAGCTTGGTGCGGAGGGACGTATTGGCAGGCAGAACGTTCGAGTACGCGGGAACGAGGAGCACGTCATCGAACGTGAGTGCTTTTTGAAGAAGACGCATGGTAGATTTCCTATCGGCGCAAAAGTGAATTATACAGAAGTTGGCGCAATAAGTCCTTGCATTATGGAAAAGGTTGGCGCTTTCCCGATTGACACACGCGGGCGATCGCGGTCCAATCGCATAAATTCTGCACGGAAACAATCATGACAAAACAAAGGCAATGGATTCTGGGTGCCCTGCTGGTGGCATGCTGCACAGGGGCGCAGGCGCAATGGGAGTGGAAGGACGCCAACAATGTGCGGCACCTGTCCGACCAGCCGCCGCCGCCGTCGGTGCCGCCGTCGCGCATCCTGAAAGCCCCACGCGGGCAGATGCCCGACCTCCGCAAGGAACTGGCCGGGCAGCCGCCGGGTGCGGCCGCCCCCGCGCCGGCAGCGCAGCAGACAGCCGCGCCGTCCGCCGCCGAGCGCAATGCCGAGTTCAACCGGCGCCGCGGCGAGGCGGCCCGGCAGGCCGAGCAAGCTGCCGTGCAGGCGAAGAACAAGGCGGCCAGCGCGGCGGCCTGCGACGACGCCCGGTCGAACCTGCGCCTGCTGGAATCGGGCATCCGCATCGCCACCGCCGACGGGAGTGGCGGGCAGGCGTTCCTGGACGACGCGCAGAAGGCCGAGCAGGTGCGGCGCAATCGCGACACGCTGGCCACACATTGCCCGCAATAAAGTTTGACCACGCACAAGATTGCCCATCAAAGCCGCGGCCGCCTCGACGATATAAGCCAGACTACGCGAAGCCTTATCCGTTGAACCGACCAGCGAGCAAACCATGAATGCTTTCACGAACGTGCAGATCATTAACGGCCCCAACGGGGAACCCGTGTATGTCGTCATTCCCTACTCCACCTACATGCAGACCCAGTCGCGCCACAAGGATTCCGACGTGCCCCACCAGGTGGTGGGCATGATCGCCGAAAACGCCTGGACGCCGGCGCGCGCGTGGCGCGAATACCTGGGCCTGACGCAACTGGAAGTAGCGACCCGCATGGGCATCAGCCAGCCCGCCTACGCGCAGCAGGAAGCGGGACTGCGGCCACGCCGCTCCACCCGCGAACGCATCGCGGTGGCGCTAAGCATCGCGCCGCGCATGCTGGATTTATAAGGTTGGCGTTTTTGTACAACGGGCGTCGAAGAGTCCGTGTGGGCCCGGGCGCACGTGCTAAGCTGGATGGATCCACCAGCCAGCAGCGAGGCCCCCATGAAGCGCCCGTCATTGCTATACGCCGCGTTGTCCGCCGCGGCGTTTCTTTCCGCCATCCCTGCCACCGCGCCCGCCGCTGAAGCCGGCGCGTCGCTCGGCCCGATCACCTTCATCCTCGTCGATCTCGACCCTGCCGATGGCATCGACCCGTCGATGACGTTTACCGGCACGTCGGGCAGCGCTGTCGCCCCCGCCGCAGCCAGCTACCTGGCGCTCGGCGACGATGTCACGGAAACGGCGGTGCCGACCTGGACGGATCCCGCCCCCATCGAGCATGCCGTCGAACGCAGTACCGCGCAGCGGAGTGCCATGGCGCAATTCAGCCTCACGGGCCGCGCATCGCCCACCGGCGCGATGCTGACGGCCGCGGCGCAAACGCAGGTGCTGGTGGCCGACCCCGGGCTGCGCGCCTTCAGCCGGATCGCGGGCGATACCGGCGAGACGGCGTTCACGCTGCCGGCCAATACGGCTGTCCTGTTCAGCGTGCCATACGATGTCAGCCTGTCGACCGAGCCGCCGCCTGGCGCCGGCGAGCGGCTGGAGGCGGGCGCAGCGGAGGTATGGCTGCGCGTGACCGGCCTTGGCGATGCTTATGACGAGATACGCTGGCTGAATCACGTGCCGGACGGCACGGGCTTCCTGGAGGTGGCGGTGGAAAACCGCGGCGGCTTCGAACAGGGCGGCACGTTCGCCTATGGCGCCGGCCTCCAGCTTGAATCCATCACGCCGGTGCCGGAGCCCGGCATGCTGCCGATGCTCGGCGCCGGGCTGGCATTGCTGGCGGCGGCCGCTGGCCGCCGGGCAGGTGCTCAGGTGGTCTGGTCGCGTTTGGCACGCCGCCGCCGCGCATCCTTCGGGTCGGCGATCAGCGGCCGGTAGATTTCAATACGGTCGCGCGGCTGCAGCACGGTATCGAGCGTTTTCTTCTTGCCGTAGATTCCCACCGGCATCGTGACGAGATTGATTTCCGGCGCTTCCTCGAGGATGCCGGAAAGCTCGATGGCCTGGCCGATCGTCGTGCCGGCCTCGACGTCGAGCGCACGCAGGATCGGCACGGCGTCCCGATCAGCCGCCGGGGCGTAGCTCAGCGACACCTTGATGCGCTCGGCCATGGTCTCAGCCCGAGTCTCAGCCATAGACCGTTTCGGCGCGCTTGCAGAAGGAATCAACCATGCTGTTGGCGATCATGCCGAACACGGGGCCGATCACCTGCTCGAGCAGGCGGCTCGAGAATTCATATTGCAGGTCCAGTTCCACCTTGCAGGCATCGTCGCGCAGCGGCTTGAAGGTCCAGGTGCCGTGCAGCGTCTTGAACGGGCCGTCGACCAGGTTCATCTTGATCGCGGTGGGCGGCGTGTTCACGTTCGACGTGGTGAAGCTTTGCTTGACACCATGGAAATTGATGCCCACCGACGCGACCACCGAGTTCTCGCCCCGCTCCCGCACTTCCACGCCGCCACACCAGGGCAGGAATTTGGGATAATCCTCCACCCGGTCCACCAGGTCGAACATTTGCCGTGCGCTGTATCCAAGGAATACCGATTTGTGTACTACCGCCATTTTTTAACCGTTTTTAATCGATTGATATCGTTTGATATCATGTTGGACAAATCGCGCCCCGGCGCGAATGAAGTCCGTAGTTTAACCGACCCGCGCAACCCACACATTTCACATGACCATTGCAGATAACCGCAAAGCCTTTCACGACTACTTCATCGAAGACCGCTACGAGGCGGGCATCGCGCTCGAAGGCTGGGAAGTGAAGGCGATCCGCGATGCGCGCGTCCAGATCAAGGAAGCTTACGTTACGATCCGCGATAACGAACTGTACCTGTTTGGCGCGCATATCAGCGCACTGCCCACCGCTTCCACCCATATCCACCCGCAAGCGGTGCGTACCCGCAAATTGTTGCTGCACCGCCAGGAAATCGACAAGCTGATCGGCAAAGTCGAGCGTTCCGGCTACACGCTGGTACCGCTGAACCTGCACTTCAAGGGCGGGCGCATCAAGTGCGAGATCGGCCTTGCCAAAGGCAAGAAGCAGCACGACAAGCGCGCCTCCGAGAAGGATCACGACGCCAAGCGCGAAGTGCAGGCGGCGATGAAGCAGAACCGGCGCTGACCCGGCGCCAGGCCCGTGCCGGCAGAACCGCCGACCTGTTGCGGCGGCCGGCCGCCGATGTCCCGCGCTGTTGCGAAGAAACCAGTGACAGGCTCCGATTTCCGGGAAACATTGCAAAATAACCGGAGCCTGTCACCGGTTTTCACCACGCTCCAGCGTCGCAATGCTGCCACGGCACGGTGCGCGCAATTTCCGTACAGCAATGGCGCGTGATACACTTTCCCGGCTAATCACTCCGGGTCGTTCCATGCTTGCCAAACTCGCCACCGCCACCGCCCTCGCCGCCGCCCTGGCCGGCTGCGCCGTTCCGTATTCCCCTGCTCCGCTGGCCACCAATTTCCCGACCGCGCGGCAGGAAAAACTGCAGGCAGCATCGCACTGGAACGCGGTGGCCGATCACATCGAGCAGCGCGTCGTGACGGAGATGCGGAAGCATCCGCAGCGCCCGTTCCATATCGCCGAGGACAAGGACGCCTCGCCGTTCAAGCGTGCCGTCACCAACCAGGTCATCACGTCGCTGGTCAAGGATGGCTTTGTCGTGGCGCGTGCGCCGGCCGGCGCGTGGAAGGTGGAGCTGGACATCCAGGCCGTCACCTTCACGCCGAACCGGCCGCAATACCGGTATTCCGGCGCGCACACCGCGATTGCCAATGGCGCCTGGGTACTCTCCGATATCGATCCCACCGTGGGGCTCATCGCGCTGGCCGGCGCCGGCGATGCCTACCACTGGTTCCATAGCCAGTTCGCCAAGGGGGCCGCGCCGAAGACGGAAATCATCGTCACGCTGTCGGTCGGCGACCAGTTCCGCTACCATGCCCGTTCCACGTCCGCCTACTACGTGGCCGATACCGACCGCGCGCTGTATGGCATCAAGGAAGAGGACACGCAATTGACCAAGGTATTCCAAGTGCAGGGAGGCCGCTGATGCGCGCCGCGGCCCTGGCCCTGTCGGCTGCCGTCGCCCTGCTGGCGGGCTGCGCCGCCACGCCGCCGAAGGAAGAAGCGAATTACGCCACGCTGTCGTCGAACCAGTTCGTCAGCGCCAACTACCAGGCGGCCGATGCGCTGCTGGCCCAGCTGAGCGGCAAGCTGGCGGCGGACAAGCCGCTGATCATGGCGACCATCGTCAACATCGATGCGCTGGACCAGACGTCCACGCTGGGCCGGCTGATCTCGGAACAGGTGTCCACCCGCATGGCGCAGGGCGGCATGAAGATGCTGGAAATGAAGCTGCGCAACTCGGTCTACCTGAAGCGCAACCAGGGCGAGCTGATGCTGACGCGCGAGATCGGCGAAGTAGCGCAGAACCATAATGCCCAGGCGGTCGTGGTCGGCTCGTATGCGGAAACCAGCGACATGGTGTTCATCAACGTCAAGGTTGTCCAGCCGCAAAGCAACTTCGTGCTGGCCGGGCACGACTACGTGCTGCAGAAGGAAGGCATCGTGCGGTCGATGCTGCTGCAGCGCTGACAGGCCATTGGCAGCTATAGTGGCGCTTTCGACAACGGGAGCCCACCCATGTTTGACCGCTGCACCTGGCTGAACGAGCCACCCGCTTACCGTATCGACGGCCGCACGCTGCATGCCGAGACCGGCGACCGGACTGATTTCTGGCGCATCACCAGCTATGGTTTCATTCGCGACAACGGCCACTTCTTCGGCCAGCCGGTGGCGGCGCCGTTCACCGCCCAGGTACGCGTGCACGCCGACTTTACCGAATTGTATGACCAGGCCGGCCTGATGGTGCGTATCGGCGAACGGCGGTGGCTGAAAGCGGGTGTCGAGTTCTCCGACGGGCAACCGATGTTGAGCACGGTGCTGACGAACGAATTGTCGGACTGGGCCACCATGCCGGCGCCGCCGCTGCCGGACGGCTTCTGGCTGCGCATCACCGTGGACGGTGGCGCCATCCGCGTGCAGTACTCGGCCGATGGCCTGGCATGGCCGTTGCTGCGGCTGGCGCCGTTTCCCGTCGCGCAGCAGTACCTCGTCGGGCCGATGTGCTGCACGCCGCAGCGCGCCGGGCTGGCCGTGCGCTTCAGCGGCTTCACGGTCGGCCCCGCGCTGGGCAAGGACCTGCACGACCTCACGTAACGGCGAACAGCCCCGCCACCGCCGGCAACACTTCCTGCGCCGGCAGTGCCAGCTTCAGCGAAATCAGCTCGTCGGCACGGGTCTTCCCCGCATTGACGGCGGCGATCGGCTTGCCGGCCGCGGCGGCCAGCTTGCAGAAGCGATACCCCGAGAACACCATCAGCGACGAGCCGACGACCAGCAAGGCGTCGGCCTCGTCCATCCATTGCAGCGCGTGGCGGGTGCGCTCGGCGGGAATGTTATCGCCGAAGAAAACCACGTCCGGCTGCAGCGTGCCGCCGCACGCCTCGCAATGCGGCACGACGAAGGTCTCGAGCGATTCCGGCTCGACCTGCGCATCGCCATCCGGCAACGGCTGGGCAAGCACGCTGCCCAGCGCGGGATTGTCGCGCAGCAGGCGCTGCTGCAGCTCGGCGCGCTGCTGGCGGCGCTCGCAGGCCAGGCAGCGCACCGTGTGGATATTGCCGTGCAACTCGATCAGGCGCGCGGTGCCGGCGCGCTGGTGCAGGCCGTCCACGTTCTGCGTGATCACCTGGCCAACCCGGCCCGCCGCCTCCAGCGACGCCAGTGCGCGATGCCCGGCATTCGGCTCGGCGCGTGCCAGCGTCGGCCAGCCCACCATGCTGCGCGCCCAGTAGCGGCGGCGCAGCGCATCACTGCCGCGAAACTCCGGCCCCTGCACCGGCGGCTTGCCGCGCCGCACGCCTTCCTCGTCGCGATAACCGGGAATGCCCGACGCGGTGGACAGCCCCGCCCCCGTCAGCACGAGCACGTTGCGGTGGCGGTCGAGAAACTCGGCCAGCTGGTCGATCGATTCGTTCATGGCGTTCCACACTCCGAAAGTCCCCATGTGAGGCCGATCCGCGCAACTCCAAGGCAACAAAGTGTTTCCAGAAACCGGGGTCAGACCCCGATTCCTGGAAATATTTCCTGGGATTGGGGTCAGACCCCGGTTTTCGGAAATGTTTCCTGAGATTGGGGTCTGACCCCGGTTTTTGGAAACTCGGTTTTCGGTAACTTATTGGTTCTCGCGGAAGCGCAGGGTGTTGATCAGCGTGTTGGTGGTGTCGATGTCGGCCAGCGCTTCGCCGGAGATGCGCAGCAGGCTGCGTTCGCGCAGGCGCAGCAGTTCGTCGATCAGCTGCGTGGCGGGCATGGCGGCGAGTGCGAGTTCGATCGGCTGGACGCCTTCGTAGCTGCCATGGGTGGCGGATAGCGATGCCAGCAGCTGCCGGGCGGCGGCTTCGTCGAGCCGGCGCGGCGGCGGGGCTTTTTCGGACGGTGGCGAATCCGACAACTGCTGCACCAGCGTGTCGAAGCGCATGGCCGCCAGTTGCGGCCGCGTCTGCGCGTAGAACTGGCGCGCCTTGCCCTGCAGGCCGCGCGGGTCGAACGCCAGCAGCGCATCCCTGCCCTGCGGCCCGCCGGCGCGCAGCATGAACGTGGCGGCGCGCGCGAAGGTGTCGGCATCCGGGCTGTCCAGCAGCGCGGCCACGGCCGGCACGCTGTCCGGCGAGCCCACCCACATCAGCACTTCCAGCACGCGGTTGACGACGGCCGGATCGTCCAGCAGCCCGCGCAGGTGCTGCTCGGCGCGCGCGCTGTACTGGCCGTACAGGTAGATGCAGACGGACGTGGCATCGACGGTGTAGCCGTGCTGCGGCACCAGCACGGTGACGTCGCCGCGCAGGAATACCTTGTCGATCAGCGGGAACAGCCGGGGATCGCGGTCGGCGGCGCTGGCGTGGAGGAAGCGGAACAGTTGCTCGCCCTGCGTGCGGGGAACGATGCCGGCCGGGTCGATCGCCAGCAGCGCCCGCATCGACAGCGCACGGTCCGCGGGGTCGCCGAGCGCGCGCAGGAAGTAGCCGACATCGAGCAGCACCAGCTGGCTCGGTTGCGGCTTCTTCAGTTCCGCCGCCAGTTCGCGCCGCAGCACCGGCAGCGCGGCCGTCCGGTGGTTGCCGAACCAGCGCCAGGCGGCATCGAGATCGCGCCGCTGCTGCTGTGCTTCCTGCCCGGCGTTCGCCGCCGGCATCGCGCGCATGCGCGCCAGGCGGTCCAGGGTTTCCTGTTCCGGCGTCGCCGCCGCCGATGACACTGCCGCCAGGGCCAGCATCGCTGCCGCCATGACTTTCTTCAATACCGCCATGAAACTCCCTATCTGCCCTGCAGCCGCGCCTTCTGGTCTTCCACGGCGGCACGCCATGCGTCGAAATGCTCGCTATCCTGCCACAACTCGCGCAACGCCGAGCGCTCGGAAAGCACCAGGTCGAGTGCGCGCCCGGCCTTTTCCAGCAGATCGGCGCGCGGCTTGTACTTGGCCTTGACGACGTCGACCCACTCGTCGATCGCGGCCGAATCGTCGTCCTGCGCGCCGCCGCGGCCTTCCAGGCGCAGCAGCGTTTCCACGGCAGCCAGCCCTTCCTCGCCGTACGGCGCTTCCAGGTAGTCGCCATTCTCGGGGGACAGCACGTTGTCCAGCGTGTCGCCGATGAAGTACAGGTCGTTCGACTCGTGCAGGTCTTCCGCCCAGTCCTGTGCAACGTCGT
The DNA here is from genome assembly GCF_055502615.1 of Pseudoduganella sp. jia 9. Lineage (NCBI taxonomy): Bacteria > Pseudomonadati > Pseudomonadota > Betaproteobacteria > Burkholderiales > Oxalobacteraceae > Pseudoduganella > Pseudoduganella sp. jia 9. The sequence continues at coordinate 12,564 of NZ_JBUPWE010000013.1, forward strand.
TGCCGAATGGTCCAATTGCCCAAGTGCCCATGGTTGCTCCTCCTTGTTACAGCAAATGTCTACGACGGCGTGCGCACCACGCGCGCCGTCGTCTGCGTCTTCACGACCTGCATCGCGGTGGCGATCAGGCTGCTCATATCGCCCAGGTTGGCCGGCACGATCAGCGTATTGTTGGTCTTCGCCAGTTCGCGGAACGCATCCACGTACTGCTCGGCCACCTTCAGGTTGACCGCCTCTTCGCCACCCGGCAGTTCGATCGCCGAGCCCACCTGCCGCAGCGCCGACGCGGTGGCTTCGGCGATCGCGACGATGGCGGAAGCCTCGCCCTGGGCGCGGTTGATGGCCGCCTGCTTCTCGCCTTCGGAGCGGGCAATCGCCGCCTCGCGCTCGCCGGTGGCGATATTGATCTGTTCCTGCTTGCGCCCTTCCGAGGCGGCGATCAGCGCCCGCTTGCCCCGCTCGGCCGTGATCTGCGCCTGCATCGCGTGCAGGATGTCGGCCGGCGGCGTCAGGTCCTTGATTTCGTAGCGCAGCACTTTCACACCCCAGTTGGCGGCCGATTCGTCGATCGCATTGACGACCGTGGTGTTGATGTGATCGCGCTCCTCGAATGTCTTGTCGAGTTCCATGCGGCCGATCACGGAGCGCAGCGTGGTCTGCGCCAGCTGGGTGATGGCGGCAACGTAGTTCGACGCGCCGTACGAGGCGCGCATCGGGTCGGTCACCTGGAAGTACAGGATGCCGTCCACCTGCAGCTGCGTATTGTCCTTCGTGATGCATACCTGCGAGGGCACGTCGAGCGGGATCTCCTTCAGGATATGCTTGTAGGCGATGCGGTCGACGAACGGCACCACGATGTTCAGGCCGGGCGCCAGCGTCGCATGGTACTTGCCGAGCCGCTCGACCACCCACGCGTGCTGCTGCGGCACCACGTTGATGGTCTTGAAGACGAATACCAGCGCGACGATCAGGACGACCAGCGCCACGCCGCCGAAAGTGATTTCCATGAGTTCTCCGTTGTTATAGTTATCGGGCCGCGACGATGAGCCGGCTGCCGCGTACTTCGACGATGCGGAACGTGCCCGCCTGCGCCGCCGTGCCGGGCGACAGTTCCACATCCCACAACGCCCCGCGGTACATCACGCGCGCCGTGTTGCCGTCCCACTGCGGCACCTGCACCGGCTGGCCGATGTCCTGGTTCACGCTGGGGTCGCGCGACGCATGGACCTTCGCCGGCTCGTTGCGCCGGCGGCGGCGCAGCAGCACCGTTGCGATCACGGCGACCAGCGCGGCAGCCAGCATCTGGCCCGGCAGGTCGATGCGCAGCGAGGCCACCAGCGCCCCGGCCAGCGCGCCCAGCGCGACCATCAGCAGGTAGAAGGTGCCGCTGAACAGTTCCAGCGCCACCAGCACGCCGGCCGCGATGAGCCACATGATCCAGTCAGCCATCTGTCGTCTCCTGTGAAAGTAAAAACCCCCGCGGCCCTGGGAAGGACGGCGAGGGTTGGCGTAACGATAGAGCAATTTCGGGCTGTTGGGTAGGCTTACCTACCCGCGGCGCTTACTTCCGCAGCTCAGCCAGCTTCTGCCACGTATCGATCACCGAGTCCGGGTTCAGCGACATCGATTCGATGCCCTGCTCCATCAGCCATTCGGCCAGGTCCGGGTGGTCGGAAGGACCCTGGCCGCAGATGCCGATGTACTTGCCCTGCTTGCGGCAAGCCGAGATGGCCATCGACAGCAGCGCCTTCACGGCCGGGTCGCGTTCGTCGAAATCGGCGGCCAGCAGTTCCATGCCGGAGTCGCGGTCCAGGCCCAGCGTCAGCTGGGTCAGATCGTTCGAACCGATGGAGAAGCCATCGAAATATTCGAGGAACTGGTCGGCCAGCACCGCGTTCGACGGCACTTCGCACATCATGATCAGGCGCAGGCCGTTCTCGCCGCGCTTCAAGCCGTTCTTGGCCAGCAGCTCGACGACCTTCTGCGCCTGGCCCAGCGTGCGCACGAACGGCACCATCAGTTCGACGTTGGTCAGGCCCATGTCCTCGCGCACGCGCTTCATGGCCAGGCATTCCATGGTGAACGACTCGGCGAAGTCGGCGGAAATGTAGCGGGATGCGCCGCGGAAGCCCAGCATCGGGTTTTCCTCGTCCGGCTCGTAGCGCGAGCCGCCGATCAGCTTCTTGTACTCGTTCGACTTGAAGTCGGACAGGCGCACGATGACCGGCTTCGGCCAGAACGCCGCGGCGATCGTCGCCACGCCTTCGGCCAGCTTGTCGACATAGAACGCCTTCGGCGAAGCGTGGCCGCGCGCCACCGATTCCACGGCCTTCTTCAGGTCCGGGTCGATGTTCGGGTATTCCAGGATCGCCTTCGGGTGCACGCCGATGTTGTTGTTGATGATGAACTCCAGGCGGGCCAGGCCCACGCCGGCGTTCGGCACCTGCTGGAAGTCGAAGGCCAGCTGCGGGTTACCCACGTTCAGCATGATTTTCACCGGCAGCTTCGGCAGCTCGCCGCGCGCGACTTCGGAGATTTCCGTTTCCAGCAGGCCGTCGTAGATCTTGCCTTCGTCGCCTTCGGCGCACGACACGGTGACGAACGTGCCATCCTTCAGCAGCTCGGTTGCATCGCCGCAGCCGACCACCGCCGGCACGCCCAGTTCGCGGGCGATGATCGCCGCGTGGCAGGTACGCCCACCCCGGTTCGTCACGATCGCCGAAGCGCGCTTCATGACGGGTTCCCAGTTCGGGTCGGTCATGTCCGCCACCAGCACGTCGCCGGGCTGCACGCGTTCCATCTCCGAGGGGTCGCTGATGACGCGCACCGGGCCCGCGCCGATCTTCTGGCCGATCGCGCGGCCCGAGGTCAGCACGGTGCCGGTCGACTTCAGCTTGAAGCGCTGCTGCGCATCGGTGGCCTTCTGCTGCGACTTCACCGTTTCCGGGCGCGCCTGCAGGATGTAAAGCTTGCCGTCGCGGCCGTCCTTGCCCCACTCGATGTCCATCGGGCGGCCGTAGTGGCGCTCGATGATCACCGCGTACTTCGCCAGTTCGACCACTTCGGCGTCCGTCAGCGAATAGCGGTTGCGCAGCTCGATCGGCACGTCCACCGTCTTGACGGAACGGCCGGCCCGGGCTTCGCTGGTGAATTCCATCTTGATCAGCTTCGAGCCGATGTTGCGGCGGATGACGGGCGACTTGCCCAGCTCCAGCATCGGCTTGTGCACGTAGAATTCATCGGGATTCACGGCGCCCTGCACCACGGTTTCGCCCAGGCCGTAGCTGGAGGTGATGAAGACCACGTCCTTGAAACCGGACTCGGTATCGATCGTGAACATCACGCCGGCGGCGCCGGTATCCGAGCGCACCATGCGCTGCACGCCCGCTGACAGCGCTACCTCGGCATGCGTGAAACCCTTGTGGACACGGTAGGAAATGGCGCGGTCGTTGTACAGCGATGCAAACACGTGCTTCATTGCGTCGAGCACGTTGTCGATGCCGACCACGTTCAGGAAGGACTCCTGCTGGCCCGCGAACGACGCATCCGGCAGGTCTTCCGCGGTGGCCGAGGAACGCACGGCGAACGACACTTCGGTTTCCGAACCGGCCACCAGGTTGTCGTAGAACGTGCGGATTTCCTGCTCCAGCCGCGGCTGGAACGGCGTGTCGACGATCCACTGGCGGATTTCCGCGCCGGCCTGCGCCAGCGAACGCACGTCGTCCACGTTCAGGTCGGACAGGCGGCTGGCGATGCGGTCGGCCAGCGGCGCGCCGCCATCGACGGAATGGGAAAGGAAGTCGCGGAAAGCCTGGGCCGTGGTGGCGAAGCCGCCGGGAACCCGCACGCCGGCGCCGGCCAGCTGGCTGATCATTTCGCCGAGCGAGGCGTTCTTGCCGCCGACGGATTCCACGTCGGTCATGCGCAGGTGCTCGAACGAGGCCACGTACGTGCCGGCTTCGTTAACCTGCTCCTGGTCGGGAATGACAAGTGCTGCGTTGGACAAGTTGGTCATGATGATACCTTACTGATGATGGGAATCTGTTGGTCTCTCCGCAGGCTTGCCGCGCGGCTGCCGACATCTGGTTGTTATTCTTTGCGTCGTACAGCACAATCTGACCGTTGCCGGCCATTTTACAGCCTGTGGCAAAAATATACAGTTCACAATCAAAAGCTATTTTCATGACATCCGAACAACGCCCGACCTCCGCCCGCACCGTGTTCTTTGTTTCCGACGGCACCGGCATCACCGCAGAAACCTTCGGCCACTCCGTGCTGACGCAGTTCGAAATGCGTTTTCGGCAGATCCGCCTGCCGTTCATCGACACGATCGACAAGGCCCACGCCGCGGCCCGCAAGATCAACGAGGCCGCCATTTCGGACGGCCAGCGCCCGATCATTTTCAGCACGCTCGTGCAGGCCGAACTGTCGTCGGTGATCCGGCAATGCAGCGGCCTGCACATGGACCTGTTCCAGAGCTTCGTCGCGCCGCTGGAAGAAGAACTGGGCATGAAATCCACGCACACCATCGGCCGATCGCACAACATCGTCGACAGCGAGGAATACCGCAACCGCATCGAGGCGATCAATTTCTCGCTGGCGCACGACGACGGCCAGTCGCACAAGAACCTGGCCGAGGCGGACGTGATCCTGGTCGGCGTTTCCCGTTCGGGCAAGACGCCGACGTCGCTGTACCTGGCGATGCAGTACGGGATCAAGGCCGCCAACTACCCGCTGATCCCGGACGATTTCGAGCGCGGCAAGCTGCCCTCGGCGCTGTACGCATACAAGCCGAAGATCTTCGGCCTGACGATCACGCCGGAGCGGCTGACGGAAATCCGCAACGAGCGGCGCGCCGGCAGCAAGTACGCATCGATCGAGAACTGCCGCTACGAAGTCAACGAGGCGGAAAGCATGATGAAGCGCGAAGGCATCCGCTGGCTGTCGTCGACTACCAAGTCGATCGAGGAAATCTCCACCACCATCCTCCAGGAGATCAAGCCGAATCGCCGGGAGTATTGAGCCGGCAGCTCGGCAATACGGGGCGTGTATGATGAATCATCTCCTCCTGGAGGTGTCATCATGTACCTGCCCAACCAGCTGCTCTCCGCGGCACTAAAGGAAGCCGGCCTCGACCCGGCCGTAATCGACGACGTGCTCGACCGCATGGACGATGCCCAGTTCGAGGCCGCCACCGGCCTGCTGCTCACCGTCCTCGACAGCGAGGAAGCCGCGGGCCACGTGACCGCGTTCGATCCCGCCACCCACGAACCGCGCCGCCTGCACAGCGTGCTGTACGGCGGCGCCGGCAACGAGGAAGGCCGGCTGGTCGCCTTCAACTTCACCGAAACGTTCAAGGAAAGTTTTTTCCCGATCGCCGGCCTGGTCGCCACCTTCCTGGTGACCGGCCACCTGCAGCTGGGTAACGTGCCGCAGGCGGCCACGGCGCTGAAGGCGTTCTGGACCAACCTGGTGGTGCTGAAGCCGCCGCAGGACGACGATGCGATCGCCGTCGCCCGCGCCGTGGGCACGCTGGCGATGCGCGCCACGCACGCCTACAGCGAGCTGGCGCCTTCCTCGGCCGACATCGCCGCCGAGACCGGCCGTTCCGGCGGCGAGCTGGCGGCCGCGCTGCGGCGCCTGTGCGACGTGAAGGTATTGGCCAACGCGGAGTGGGCGGGCCAGCATGGCGACTACGCGCATCCGGACAACCGCTGGCAGCTCACGACATAGCCCGCTTCTAAGCCCGCTTCCTAGCCCACTTCCTAGCCCACTTTCTAGCCCACTTTTTAGCCCGCTTTTCATCACGCAACCGCACAGGGAGGCCGCCATGGCGGAACGCCTGTTCTTCTCCGCCGATGCGTCGCACCGCATCGGGTCGTTCGACCACGGACTCGGCCTCATCGACGTGTCGATGACGGACGAAGCCATCGAACTGCTGCGCAAACCGGCCACGGTGAGCGCCTACCGCAACGAACCGCTGCGCCTGAAGCGGCGCCTGCTGGAACTGACCAACTACGCACACGAGCACCGCCACTACCTCGACACGTTCGGCACGCTGTCCGGTATCGGCGTCTACGCGGCGCGCCTCGGCTGCATCGGCCGCTTCACGGACGTGGCGCTGCAGTTGCTGGTCGACGGTGTCGCCTGGCGCCTGCCGCTGTCGGCCTGGGCACGCGAGCCGGATTGTCCGCCACCGGTGCGGCGCCTGCTGCGCTTCGTCCGCTCGCACCGCATCGGCGCCGATTTCTTCTTCGGCGCGTATCCCCGCTTCACCGTTGCCGGGCACCGCAAGGAGGCCTGGCTGGATCTGCCGGTGCATCACGGCACGCCGGCACAGGCCCCGCAGGAACAGCATCCGCAGGATCAGGGCTACCACGTGCCGGCATTTCCGTTCTCGATGGCGATCGCGCGCCAGGGAGCCGGCGGCGAGCCGTCGGTCCGGCCGTTCACGGTGGTGTACCCGATCGGCTACGAGGCGCTGCTGGAAGGTACCGCGCAGGCGATGGCGCGCGAACTGGTCGAGACCATGTTCCCATCGGTGCCGTATGACTTCCTGGTGGAGCACCGCCAGGTCGGCCAGCACGACGAGAACGAAGACGACGAACACCGCTTCCAGCGCATCGCCGATGCGCTGCCGCCGTACAACGTGACGGACCTGCTGGTATCGAAGTACCTGCGCGGCCACGGCATCGACAAGTTCCCGCGCGAGCTGCTGCTGAAGCTGACCGACGCGGGGCTGGCCAGCGGCGGCCTGCAGCTGCGCGACGTCGACGACACCACCACCATGGCCCATATCCTGTGCCCGGCTCGCGCCTTCGTCGACCAGCTCGCGGAAACGCCGGCGCAGCGGCTGGGCCGCGGCGAGACCGATTTCCCGCAGGCTTGCCAGGACGCCTACGCGGGCCTGCTGGCCGCGATGCGCAAGGGCGGCGACTGGCAGACCGTGGCCAGGCCGGATGCGATCTACAGTGCCGTGAGAGTATGGGAAAGTTTTCTCGCGCAGAACGTGACGGTGCCGCTGCTGCAGAAGCGCATCGATACCGGCCACGCCTCGTTCCAGGTGCAGGACCAGGCGGTGCAGGAAATCTTCGACATGGGCCGGCCCTGCGTGCAGGTCTTCAACGGGAAGATCGAATTTCGCCACGTGCCGCCACCCGTGCAGACGGCGTGGGCGCGGCAGATGATGCTGGGCGAAATCACCCAGCAACTGTTCAACGATGCGACCACCTTCCTGTGTCCGCGCGCGAACCGGCTGCTGCCGGGCATGGACAGCGTCGACTTCGCGCATGGGCACTGCAACCGCAACGAGCGCCGCGGCTGCGGCAGCTGGGCACCGGGGCGCGATGCCGAGGTGCCGGACTGCATGTTCCGCGAATGCCTGGCGGCCTACGGTTTCATCGCAGGGCCGGGCAACGGCGCCTGAAGGATCAAAGCGTCACGGCTGGCCGCTGCCGCCGGCCACGCCGTACACATGGCCGGTGGTGTAGCTGGAATCGTCGGATGCCAGCGTGACGTAGGCCAGCGCCAGCTCGGCCGGCTGGCCGGGGCGCTTCATCGGCGTGTCGCCGCCGAAGTTGACCAGCGCGTCCGGTTCCTGGCCGCCGCACACCTGCAACGGCGTCCAGATCGGACCGGGCGCCACGGCGTTGACGCGAATATTCTTTTCGGCCAGCTGCTTGGCCAGCGATTTCACGAACGCCACCTGCGCCGCCTTGGTTTGCGCATAGTCGAGCAGGTTCGGCGACGGGTCGTAGGCCTGCACCGACGCGGTGACGATGATCGCGCCGCCATTCGTCATGTGCGGCACGGCCGCCTTGCAGATCCAGAAGTTGGCGTACAGATTGGTTTTCAACGTCCAGTCGAACTGCTCGGTGGTCAGGTCGAGGATCGAATCGATGGATTGCTGCCGGGCCGCGTTGCTGACCAGGATATCGAGCCCGCCCAGCTGCTCGGCGGCCTTGTCGACCAGCGTCTTGCAGAACGCCTCGTCGCGGATGTCGCCCGGCAGCAGCACGGCCTTGCGGCCCGCCTTTTCGATCAGCACCTTGACTTCCTGGGCGTCCGGCTCCTCGAACGGCAGGTAGCTGATCGCCACATCGGCGCCTTCGCGCGCATACGCGATCGCGGCGGCGCGGCCCATGCCGGAATCGCCGCCCGTGATCAGCGCCTTGCGCCCCGCCAGGCGACCGCTGCCCCGGTAGGTGTCTTCGCCATGGTCGGGCCGCGGCGTCATCTTGCCGGCCAGCGCAGGCCACTCCTGCTGCTGGCGCTTGAACGGCGGCTTCGGGTATTTACGGTTGCGCAGGGCACCGCTGCCCTGCCCGCGCGCTCCGGTGTCGCTTCCCTGCTGGGCCATGGCGCCGCCCGCGGCGGCGGCGGTACCGGCTGCCGCAATGGTGGTGGCCACCGCGCCGACGAAGCGGCGCCGCGATGCCTTGATGTCCTGCTCCGTGCTGCCGTGTTGCAAATTGCCGTGCTCCATGCGCTGGTCGTTCGGATCCATCGAAAGACTCCTCGTCGTGTCGTGTGAGTTGGGTAAACTGCCGGAGTGACAATGTAGACAACAAAAAAAATCGCTGCCACACCTTTGCCGGCGGCAAGCTGTCACAGCCGGAGCCGTCGAAACGTCTGGTTGGAGCCGATCCCTCACACGAAGAAACCATGACCAATGACACCGTTGCCCAGTTCGACGCCCTGCGCCCCCGCCTGTTCGCGATCGCCTACCGCATGCTCGGCATCCGCGCCGATGCCGAGGACGTGGTGCAGGATGCCTGGCTGCGCTGGGCCGCCAGCGACCAGGGGGCGCTGCAGTCGGCCGAAGCCTGGCTGGTGACGGTCGCTACCCGGCTGTCGATCGACCGGCTGCGCAGCCGCAAGGCTGAACGCGAGGCCTACGTGGGCTGGTGGCTGCCGGAACCGCTGGTGGAGCTGGACGAGCACACGCCGGAGACGGCCGCCGAGCTGGCGAGCGAGGTGTCGGTGGCCATGCTGTGGGTGCTGGAACGGCTGGCGCCCGAGGAACGCGCCGCATTCCTGATGCGGCAGGTGTTCGACCAGGATTACAGCGACATCGCCGCCACGCTGGGCAAGAGCGAGGCGGCGTGCCGGCAGCTGGTGTCCCGCGCGCAGGCCCGCGTGCAGCAGGAAAAGCCGCGCTTCGCGGTACCGAAGGATGTGCACCGCGACCTGCTGGCGCGCTTCATGCAGGCCGCCGCCGGCGCCGACCGCGAAGCGATGAAGACTTTCCTTGCCGGCGACGTGCGGCTGGTGTCCGACGGCGGCGGCAAGGTGCCGTCGTTCGGCAAGATCCTGGTGGGCGCGGCGCGCATCGCCGGCGTCTACTGGTCCGTCGAACATGCACACCCCGGCAAGGTCGCGTACCGGATGGCGCGCGTCAACGGCGAACCCGGCATCGTCCGCTATGTCGACGGCGTGGTCGAGTCGGCGCAGGCCTTCATTGTCGACGGCGGCAGGATCGTGGCGATCTACGTGATCCGCAATCCGGACAAGCTGGCCGCGATCGCGCCGCTGGGTTGAAGGGGGAAAACCGCTGCCGGCCGCCGAATGTGCGCAGGCGAACCGACCGCGCGGGCAGGCAACGGTAGCATCGACTCATCAAAAGGGCGGGCGCCCGTTTGCCATCGCGCGCCCGTCTTCTCCTCGTACCGGCCGCCCGCGCGGCGCGGTGCTTTCCGGCGCAGGCCCTGCCCTGCCATTCATTCCGTCCGACAAGGAGAAGACATGGACTATGTAGTGCTGGGTAACGACCTCAATACCTGGATGATCGCCTTCGGCATCGCCGCCGCCGTCAGCATGGCACTGTACGCCGTCAACCGCTTCCTGGTGCGCCGCATCGGCGCCTTCGCCGAACATACCGCCACGCACCTGGACGACATGGCCGTGCGCGTGCTGAAGACCACCAGTACCGCGTTCATCGTGGCGATGGGTATCTATGCCGGCACCCAGTGGCTGCTGCTGTCGCCGAAGGCCGAAACGCTGCTGCGCAACCTGGCCGTGGCCATCCTGCTGCTGCAGATTGCCCGCTGGCTCGACGTGGGCGTGCGCGGCTGGATCGATTTCTACCGCAAGAAGCGCGGCGCGACCGACGTGGCCGCGACCACGTCCACCGCGGCGCTGACCTTCGTGGTGCGTGCCGCGCTGTGGGCCATCATCGTGCTGATGATCCTCGATAATTTCGGCGTCAACATCACCACGCTGGTCGCCAGCCTGGGGATCGGCGGCATCGCCGTGGCGCTGGCCGTGCAGAACATCCTCGGCGACCTGTTCTCGTCGCTGTCGATCCTGCTCGACAAGCCTTTCGTGGTGGGCGACTTCATCACCGTCGACGACCTGGCCGGCACCGTGCAGTACGTGGGCCTGAAGACCACGCGCATCCGCAGCCTGAACGGCGAGGAAATCGTGTTCTCGAACAGCGACCTGCTGAAGAGCCGCATCCACAACGTGCGCCGCATGGAAACGCGGCGCGTGGTGTTCTCCGTCGGCGTGACGTATGACGTGACCGAGGAGCAGCTGGAAAGCATCCCCGGCACGCTGAAGGAGATCGTGTCGGCTCAGCCGCAGGCGAAGTTCGACCGGGCCCACTTCAAGGGGTTCGGCGCCTCGTCGCTGGACTTCGAGGTGGTGTACGTGATGCAGACCCCGGACTACGGCGTGTTCATGGATACCCAGCAGGCCATCAACTTCGAGCTGTTCAAGCGCTTCAACCGGGCCGGCATCGAGTTCGCCTACCCGACGCAGACCGTCAAGCTGTCGAACCCCGAGGTGCTGCGCGGCGAGGCGGCCAACGAGACCTACGACGGCACCGAAGAGCGGCGCCGCCCGGCACCGGCGCCACTGCCGAAGTCGCATTGATCCGGCGCTTAATCCAGCGCGCTAATCCATTTCTACAAATGTATTGCTAGAAATATAGTACAATAACGCCGCATTCTCCGGGATGCGGCGTTTTTCATTGCAGCACCATCCCTGCCGCTTCCCTCCCTCTGGCAATGGCCGGCACACAGCCGCTGTTGCGTCCGTACGCGTGAGCGGTCCACCGAGACCGTGGCTAGCACACGTTAAATCCAGTTTGGCGCACCTGCTAAGCGCCCGACGCATCGCTAATTAAGGATGAATCGCCATGGCAATTCTGCATTCCTGCACTACCTCGTCCAGTACTTCGTCTGCCGCATCCTCGATCACCCCCGGTAACTTCCTGCTCGCCACCGACCTGGACGGCACCCTGCTGGCCGGCACGGCCGAGGGCCGCCGCCGCGTACGCGAACTGTTCACCGCCGCGCCGCGCAATGCCAGGCTGGCGTTCGTGACCGGCCGCGGCCTCGAATCGATCCTGCCGCTGCTGTCCGACCCGACGATCCCCGTGCCCGACTACATCATCGCCGACGTTGGCGCCACCGTCGTGCATGGCGCCGACCTGCAGCCGGTGGGCAACATCCAGCAGGAAATCGCCGCGCGCTGGCCCGGTTCGCAGGCCGTGCTGAAGGCGCTGGCCGGCTTCCCGCGCCTTCGCCGCCAGGGCGTGCCACAGGAGCGCCGCTGCTCGTTCGTGGCCAGCGAGGCCGACGTGACGCCGGCCCTGCGGGCCGCCGTCGAGGCGCTCGACTGCGACCTGCTGATGTCCGCCGGCGCCTACCTGGACGTGCTGCCGCGCGGCGTGGGCAAGGGCCCGGCGCTGCTGGCCCTTGCCGAAGCGACCGGCATCGCACCGTCGTCGATCGTGGTAGCCGGCGATACGCTGAACGACCTGTCGATGTTCGAGACCGGCCTGGCCGGCATCGTCGTCGGCGCCGCCGAACCGGCACTGGTGCAAAAGCTGCGCCGCCGTCCCAGCGCCTATATCGCTACAGGAGAAGGCTGCGACGGCATCCTGGAAGGCCTGGTGCACCACGGCGCCCTGCCCCGGCCTCGCGCGGGCCAGCCGTCGCAGGTGATCGGCGCGCATGGCGACGCCGACCTGGTGATGGTTTACCACCGCCTGCCGTTCGACGAGGTGACAGTGGACGGCGTGACCGAGCGGCGCCGCCCGAAAAGCCCGAACGGCATCATCCCGACGCTGCTGCGCTTCTTTGCCGGCAGCCGCAAGGGTTCCTGGGTGGCGTGGTCGCAGCAGGACAGCCGCGCGCCCGCCGGTTTCGAGACCCACGTGACGGTCGACGAAGCGGCCTACCCGCGCCTGCGCGCTGCGCGCATCGCGCTGACGGCGGAAGACGTCGACCTGTTCTACAAGAAGTTCTCGAAAGAGGCGTTCTGGCCGATCATCTTCTCGTTCCCCGACAAGGCCGAGTTCAACGCCGATCACTGGGAGCGCTTCCTGGAAGTAAACCGCCTGTTCGCCGAGCAGACCGCGCGCGAGGCCGCCGAGGGCGCCGTGGTCTGGGTGCACGACTACAACCTGTGGATGGTGCCGGCCTTCCTGCGCCCGCTGCGGCCGGACCTGCGCATCGCGTTCTTCCACCACACGGCCTTCCCGTCGAGCGACGTGTTCAACATCCTGCCATGGCGGCGCGACATCATTGGCAGCCTGCTGCAGTGCGATTACGTGGGCTTCCATATTCCCCGCTACGTCGAGAACTTCGTCGATGCGGTGCGCTCGTTCGCGCCGGTGGAGATGGGCCCGACGGTGCCGTGCGCGCCGCGCTTCCTCACCTACGGCTGCGCCCTGGGCGTGGACACGATGACGACGTCGATCGAAGCGGGCGGGCGAACCGTCACGCTGGGCGCGCACCCCGTCGGCACCGACGTGGCGCTGATCGAAGGCCTGGTCGCGCAGGCGCCCGTGGCGGAAAAGACCGCCGCCATCGAGGACTACCTGGGCGGCACGACGGGCATCGTGTCGATCGAGCGGCTCGACTACGTGAAAGGCTCGCTGGAAAAGCTGCAGGCCTTCGAACGGCTGCTGGAACGGCACCCGGAACACATCGGCAAGGTCACGCTGCTGAACATCATCACGCCCGCCGCGCCGGGCATGGAGATCTACGACAGCCTGCGCGTGGAAGTGGACCGCGTGGTCGGCCGCATCAACGGCCGCTTCTCGACGCTGAACTGGGTGCCGGTGCGCTACTTCTACCGCTCCCTGCCGTTCGATGAAGTGATCGCCCATTACGCCGCCTGCGGCGTGGCGTGGATCACCCCGCTGCGCGACGGCCTGAACCTGGTCGCCAAGGAGTACGTGGCGGCGCGCAAGGCGGCCGGCAAATCCGGCGTGCTGATCCTCTCCGAGTTCGCCGGCGCCGCCGTCGAACTGCACGGCGCCCTGCTGACCAATCCCTACGATGCCAACGCGATGACGGCCACCTTGCACCAGGCGCTGACGATGGGAGAAGAGGAACGCACGTACCGCACCGCGCGCATGGCGATGATCGCCACCGAGCATGACGTGACACGCTGGGGCGACGATTTCCTCAGCGCGGTGATGGACAGCGGCCCGGACGACGAACTGGCGGCGGCGTGAGGGGCGGGCGATGAATACCATCCTGCTCGGTAACGACCTCGCGGCATGGCTGGTGGCGGTCGGCATCGCCGCCACCGTGGCGGCCGTGCTATATGGCGTCAACGCGGTGGTGCTGCACCGCCTGCGCCGCATCGCGGTGCGCACCGAAACCTTCCTCGACGACGTGGCCGTGGCGGTGCTGGCCGCCAGCACCAAGACGTTCATGGTGGTGATGGGGCTGTACGCCGGCTCGCAATGGCTGGCGCTGACGCCCAAGCTGACCATGCTGCTGGCGCACGCGGCCATCGTCGTGCTGCTGCTGCAGGTGGCGCGCTGGGGCGACGTGGGCATCCGCAGCTGGCTGGCGCACTACCGCGCGCGGCGCAGCGCGCAGGACGCGGCCAGCACCACGTCCACCGCGGCGCTGGGCTTCGTGATGCGCACCGCGCTGTGGCTGATCATCCTGCTGATGATCCTCGATAACTTCGGCGTCAACATCACCACGCTGATCGCCAGTCTGGGCATCGGCGGTATCGCCGTGGCGCTGGCCATGCAGAACATCCTCGGCGACCTGTTCGCATCGCTGTCGATCGTGCTGGACAAGCCGTTCGTGGTCGGCGACTTCATCATCGTCAACGACATGCTGGGCACCGTCGAATACGTGGGTCTGAAGACCACGCGCGTGCGCAGCCTGGGCGGCGAGATGATCGTGTTCTCGAACACCGACCTGCTCAAATCGCGCATCCGCAATTACCAGCACATGCAGCAGCGGCGCGTGGTGTTCGGCTTCGGCGTCAGCTACGACACCAGCGCGGAACAGACGCTGGCGATCCCCGCCATCGTGCGCGACATCGTCGAATCGCTGCCCGACGTGACGTTCGACCGCGCCCACTTCAAGGGCTACAGCCCGTCGTCGCTGGACTTCGAGGTGGTGTTCTACGTGACGACGCCGGACTACAACCTCTACATGGACCGCCAGCAGGCCGTCAACGTGGCGCTGCTGCAGCGGCTGCGCGATGCCGGCATCGCGTTCGGGCATCCGCTGCAGATGGTGCGGGTGGCTGGCGGCGACATGTTCGCCGCGCTGGAGAAGCGCGCCGCCTGAAAAACAGGGACGAAAAAATAGGGCCGGCCCGGACTGCCGGACCGCATGTTTTACAGGAAACTTCCTGGAAAACAGGCGATCCGGCGATCCGGCCTGTCCCTGGTTTTGTGTCCTTGAGTTTCAGCTAGAAGAACTGGCGCCACTCGACGAGCCACCTGGGGAACTCGTCGACCGGCATCGGGCTGGCGATGTAGTAGCCCTGGGCGTAGGTGCAGCCGAGGCCTTGCAGGAAGTCCCAGTCCTGCTTGGTTTCGACGCCGACGGCGCAGGACATCCGGTCCAGGCTGCGCGCCAGGCCGAGGCAGGATTTCAGCACGGTGCCGATGGCGCGCTTGCGCGAGGCGCCGTCGACGAAGCTGCGGTCGATCTTCAGTTCCGAGAACGGAATCGAGGCCAGCAGCTGCAGGTTCGAGCGCCCGGTGCCGTAGTCGTCGATGGCCAGGCCGAAGCCCATCATGCGCAGCCGCAGCAGGCGTTCCAGGAAGTGCGGGTCCGTTTGCAGCACCGACGATTCGGTGATTTCAAAAGTGATGTAGCCGGGCAGGATGCGGTGCCGCTCCAGGCAGGCGCCGATCTGCGCGATGAACTGCTGGTGCGACAGGGTGCCGGGATCGACGTTGATGGAAAACGAGACCGGCATGCCCTGGTCGTGCAGCGTGCGGCACGCGGCCACCGATTTCTCGATCATGCTCCAGTCGAGGAAATCGATGCGGCCTGCTTCTTCCAGCGCCGGCATGAAGGCCGCGGGGCCCAGCACGCCATGCTGCGGGTGGCGCCAGCGGGCGAACATTTCCAGGCCCTTGACCTGGCCGGTTTCCAGTTCGATCTTGGGCTGGAAGAAGGGATCGAACTCGCGCGCCTGCAGGCCCTTTCCCACTTCGGCGAACGTGAACGACGCGTCCACCGGCGGCGCGGCGGCATCGGCGGGCCGCGTGTAGTTGGCGACCAGCGCCTCCAGCCGCGGCGCGGAGACCGGCTTGGCGACGGCGCCCAGCAGGTCGACGCCATACGCCAGCGCCATCGTCTCGACCGAGAACAGGATGTCGCTGCTTTGCGCGCCGACCACGATCAGCCCGGCGCGGCACCGGTCCTCGGCCAGGCGGCGGATCAGTTCCAGCCCGTCCATGCCGGCCAGGCCCAGGTCGATGACGACGATGTCGACGGCCGGCGCGGCGCCGCGCAACGCCAGCAGCGCCGCGTGCCCGTCGGGCGCGAACTGGATGTGCCGTGCGCCGGCGCTGCGCAACAGGCCGGCCAGCAGCTCGCGCTGTACCGGTTCGCTTTCCGCCACCAGGAACTGCAATGCAGCGATATCCATGCTCCCTCCGTCAGCCGGCTCGCGCCTGGCTTTGCCTGACCTGCTCGAAGAAACACACGGCCGCGCAGGCGGCCACGTTCAGCGATTCCACCTGGCCCAGGTGCGGGATCACGACCTGGTGCCGGGCCAGCCCCAGCAGCTCGTCGGACACGCCCTGCCCTTCGTGGCCGAATACCCAGGCCACCGGCCGCTTCAGGTCCACGTCATACAGCGTCTGCTTCGCGTAGCCGCTGGTGGCCAGCGTGGCGATCTTCGCCCCGGACAGCAGCGGCGCCAGCGCCACGTTCTCGTGAATCTCCAGCACGAAGTGCGCGCCCATCGCGGCGCGCAGCACCTTGGGCGACCAGCAGAACGCCGTGCCCGGGCTGCAATACACTTCACGGATGCCGGCCGCTGCAGCGCTGCGCAGGATCGACCCCACGTTGCCCGGATCCTGCACATTGTCCAGCAGGACGGCGTTGACGGCCAGCGCGGGCGGCACGGCCGGTCGCGGCATCTCGACCAGGAACAGGATGCCCACGCCATGCTCGACCTGCGACAGCGGCTCGTACAGCGCATCGGGCAAATGCAGCACGCGGCCGTGATGGGCCTCCAGCTTCGCCACCAGCGCCACGACTTCCGGATGACGCAGGCCGCTGTCGCTGACGATGCACTGTTCCGGCTGGCCGCGCAGCTGCAGCCAGGTTTCGCACAGGTGCACGCCATCGAGCAGCGTACGGCCGGCCTTGCGCAGCGCGTGCGCGCTGGTGGCCAGGTGCTTCAGTTCCTTGTATTGCGCGTTGTCGCGCGAACTAATCGTTTTCAAAACGTCAGCTCCAGCATTTCGCGCACGGGGGCGAACGAGCGCCGGTGCACCGGCGTCACGCCGTGCAGTTTCAGCGCTTCGAGGTGCTGGGCGGTGCCGTAGCCCTTGTGCTGGTCGAAGCCGTATTGCGGATATTTCCTGTGCAGCTTGCGCAGTGCATCGTCGCGCGCGGTCTTCGCCAGGATCGAGGCGGCGGAGATCGATTCGATCTTGTCGTCGCCGTCGATGATGGCAATGGTCTGGATCTTCATCACCGGGCACTTGTTGCCGTCGATGAGGGCCAGCGTGGGAATCGTCTCGAGCGCATGCACGGCCCGCTTCATCGCCAGCAGCGACGCCTGCAGGATGTTCAGCCGGTCGATCTCCGCTTCGGATGCCTTGGCGATCGCCCAGGCGATGCAGTCGCGCTTGATCAGCGGCGCCAGCTCTTCGCGCCTGGCTTCGGTCAGCTTCTTCGAGTCTCGCAGGCCGGAGATGGGCCGCTCGCGGTGCAGGATCACGGCCGCCGCGTAAACGGGGCCGGCCAGCGGGCCGCGGCCGGCCTCGTCGACGCCGCAGATGATCTCGTCGAGGGAATATGGCAGGTCGTCGAACAGGCCGCCCTGCATCGCGTTGTCCTTCTTCGTCACGTCGATCTTCCTATGACTTTCAATACGGCCGCCGCGCTCTCCTCGGCGGAGTTGCGCAGCAGGCTGTGGTGCATGTCAGTGAAGCGCCGGATCAGGTTCGCACGGTGCGCCTCGTCCGTCAATTGCTTCCATAGATTGTCGGCCAGCGCCTGGGCGCTGGCATGGTGCTGCAGCAGTTCAGGCACGAGGAACTCGCGCGCCAGGATGTTCGGCAGGCCGATCCATGGCTGGTAGCCCATGTGGCGCATGATCTCCCATGACGCCCGCATCATCCGGTAGGCGATGACCATCGGCTTCTTGTACAGCGCCACTTCCAGCGACGCGGTGCCGGAGGCAACCAGCACGGCATCGGCTGCGCAGATCGCCGCGTGGCTTTCGCCATCGAGCAGTTGCAGGGGCACGTCCTGCAGGCCGGCCTGCGCGACCAGCTGCGTGAAGTACGCCTTCTGCTTGTCGCCGGCCATCGGTACCACGAAATGCAGCGCCGGCTCGCGTTGCAGCAGCAGTTTCGCCGCGCCGATGAAGGCCGCGGTGTTGTACTTCAGTTCCCCAATCCGGCTGCCCGGCATGATGGCGACGACCCTGGCATCGTCGGCCAGGCCGAGGTGGCGGCGCGCCGCCGTCACGTCCGGCACCAGGGGGATCAGCTCGGCCAGCGGATGACCCACGTACGTGACGGGCACGCCGGCCTTCCGGTAGATCTCTTCCTCGAACGGGAAGATCACCAGCATGTGGGAGACGTTTTTGACGATCTTCTTGATCCGGCCGCCGCGCCAGGCCCAGATCTGCGGTCCGATGTAGTGCATGGTCGGAATGCCGGCCGCCTTCAGTTCGCCTTCGATGCCGAGGTTGAAGCCCGGGTAGTCGGCGCCGATGAACACGGCCGGGCGCTCGGCCAGCAACTGGTCGCGCAGGCGCGACTGGATGCGTTTCAGCTCGCGGTAGCGCGGGATGATCTCGAACAGCCCGCGCACCGTCATGGTTTCCAGCGGCACCTGCGATTCGAAACCCTGGGCGATCATCGCCGGGCCGCCGATGCCGTGGAAACGGGCCCCGGGCAGCTGCGGGCGCAGGCCCGCCAGCAGGCGCGCGGCCAGCATGTCGCCGGACGGCTCGCCGGCCACGATGGCGACCGACAGGCCGTGGTTCACGTCAGCGGACGATGCCACGGTTCGCGGTATCGAGGAAGGTGCGGAAGGCGCGGATATGCTCCGCCGCATCCGGCGTATTGCCTTCCTGCTCCAGCAGCGCCGCCTTGGCTTCCTCCAGCGTATGGCCCGAGCGGTACAGGATCTTGTACGACGTGCGCAGCGCATTGATCTGCTCGCGCGTGAAGCCGCGGCGCTTCAGGCCTTCGATGTTGATGCCGTGCGCCTGGGCCGGATTGCCGTTCAGCAGCACGAACGGCGGCACATCCTGCGTCAGGCTGGTGCTCATGCCGACAAAGGCATGCGCACCGATCTTGCAGAACTGGTGCACGTTGGCATAGCCGCTCATGATGACCCAGTCGCCGATCTCCACGTGGCCCGCCATCTGGGCGTTGTTCGAGAAGATCGTGTTGCTGCCGACCACGCAGTCGTGTGCCAGGTGCACGTAGGCCGAGATCCAGTTGTCGTTGCCCAGCTTCGTCACGCCCTTGTCCTGCACGGTACCGAGGTTGAACGTGCAGAATTCGCGGATCGTGTTACGGTCGCCCACTTCCAGCCGGGTCGGCTCGCCGTTCCATTTCTTGTCCTGCGGCGGCGCGCCGATCGACGAGAACTGGAAGAACTTGTTGTCGCTGCCGATCGTCGTGTGGCCTTCGATGACCACGTGCGGGCCGACCCAGGTGCGGTCGCCGATGACGACGTCGGGCCCGACAATCGAGTAGGCGCCGATCTCGACGCCCTCGCCCAGCTGGGCCTTCGGGTCGACCAGCGCGGTAGGATGAATGGTCGTCATGCTGCCTCCTTCTGTTTCCCCACCGTGTTACGCTGCGTCGGCGGTGTTACGGATGGTGCACATCAGGTCCGCCTCGACCGCGGTCTGGCCGTCGACGCTGCCCACCGCCTTGTATTTCCAGATGCCGCGCGACACGCGCACGATCTCGACATCCATCTTCAGCTGGTCGCCGGGGCCCACCGGGCGCTTGAAGCGCGCGTTGTCGATGCCCACGAAGTAGACCACCGAGTTCTCGTCGGGCTTGATGCCCATCGTCAGGAACGACAGGATGGCCGCGGTCTGCGCCATCGCTTCGATCATCAGTACGCCGGGCATGACCGGCTTGTGCGGGAAGTGGCCGTTGAAGAATTCTTCGTTGACGGTCACGTTCTTGATGGCGGTGATCGTCTTGTTCGCTTCCCAGTCCAGCACGCGGTCCACCAGCAGCAGCGGGTAGCGGTGCGGCAGCAGTTCCTTGATCTGGTTGATGCAGAGGGTCTTCTTTTCAGCAGTGGTCATGATTCGTCTTCTTGCTCAGTGGCTTGATTATTTATATTTTTGATCGATTTCTCGAGCGCGCGGATCTTCTCGCGCATGGCACCCAGGTTCCGCACGATGGCCGCGGATTTCTCCCATTCGCTGTTCTTCGCCAGCGGGTAGAAGCCGGTGTACTGCCCCGGCTCCATGATCGAGCGCGACACCATGCTGGCCGACGAGACGTGCACGTGATCGACGATCGTCAGGTGTCCCAGCACCATCGCCGCGCCGCCGAACGTGCAGTACTTGCCGATCTTCGCGCTGCCGGCCACGCCGACGCAGCCGGCCATGGCCGTGTGCGCGCCGATGTGGCAGTTGTGGCCGATCTGGATCTGGTTGTCGAGTTTTACGCCATCCTCGATGATCGTGTCGGCCAGGGCGCCGCGGTCCACCGTGGTGTTGGCGCCGATGTCGACGTCGTCGCCGATCACCACGCGGCCCACCTGCGGGATCTTGATGTAGACGCCGCCTTCGTTGGCGAAGCCGAAGCCATCGGTGCCGATCACGGCGCCCGAGTGCAGGATGCCACGGGCGCCGATCACGCAGCGCGCGTGAAACGTCACGTTGGCAAAGAGCTGCGTGCCTTCGCCGATGACGGCTTCGCGGCCGATGAAGCAGCCGGCACCGATCACGGCGCCGGCCTTGATCACGGCCCCGGCCTCGACGGTAACCTGCGGCCCGATGTGGGCACTGGCGTCGACCTGGGCGGTCGGGTCCACGTACGCGGTCGGGTGGATGCCAGGTGCCGGCACGTGCGCCGTCAGTGCGTCGAAGTACTGCGCGGCCCGCGCGAAGTACGCGTACGGGTTTTTCGTGACGATGCGCGCGCCGGCGTAGGTCTGCGCGACGAGCTCGTCATCGTTGGGGGACAGGATCAGCGCGGCGGCACGGCTCTGGCCGGCCTGGGCGCGGAATTTGCTGTTGGAGAGGAAACTGATGTGTGAAACGCCGGCATCCGTCAACGGCGCGATGCCCACCACCTGCAGGTTGGGGTCGCCGATCAACTCTCCGCCGAAGCGCTCGACCAGGTCTCCCAGTCGAATGCCCATGAACTATCCAATCAAAAGTGGAAAAGCCGGCCAGCCTGCCGCGAAACGGCAGAGACTGGCCGGCGATCCGGTGTTTTACTTGTCCAGCGCTGCCAGCACCTTGTCGGTGATGTCGATGCGCGGGTTGGCCCAGACGGCATCCTGCAGCACGATGTCGAAGCCTTCGGTCAGGGCGAGCTGCTTGATGATCCGCGTGGCCTTCTCGGCGATCGCCGCGCGCTCCTCGTTGGTGCGCTGGGACAGGTCCTCGCGGAACTCGCGCTGGCGGCGCTGGAAGTCCTTGTCCAGCTCCACCACTTCGCGCTGGCGCTTGATCCGGTCCTGCTCGCCCAGCGTGGGCTCGTCCTTCGTGTATTTCTCGGTGGCCGTCTTCAGCCGCGCGCCCAGCTCGTTGAGCGCCTTTTCGCGCGGCGAGAATTCTTCCTTCAGCTTGTCGCCAGCGAGCCTGGCGAGCTTGGACTCGTTATAGATGCGCTCGGGGCTGAGCCAGGCAATCCGGGAAGGCTGCGGCGCCTGCGCATGCGCGGTCCCCAGCGCCGTTCCCAGCACCAGCGAGCCCAGCGCCATGATGGCAAACAGCTTGCCAAACGTGGCCGATGCGGTCTTCAACATGTTTCTCCTCTACTCATTGCCCCACCGGCCGCCAGTGCCGGCATCAGAACCCTGTACCCATCTGGAACTGGAAGCGTTCCAGGCGGTCACCGTATATCGGATTAATAGGCTTAGCATAACTCAACTTCAGCGGCCCCACCGGGGAAATCCAGCTGACCCCCAGGCCGGTCGAGAAGCGCAGCTCGGACAGGCGCATCTTCGCCCCCTCGCGGTAGACCTGGCCGCCGTCGACGAAGGCGAACCAGCGCAGGCTGCGGTCCTTGCCCTGACCGGGGAACGGGAACTGCAGCTCGGCATTGCCGATCAGCCGCGAAGCGCCGCCCAGCGCATCGCCGTTGGTGTCGAGGTAACCCAGCGACGAGCTGTAGTAGCCGCGCACCGAGCCGATACCGCCGGCATAGAAGTTCTTGAACACCGGATACGGCCGGTCGCCGATGCCGTGGCCATAGTCGAACTCGCCCTTCAGCGCCAGCGTGGCCCACGACGTGATCGGGCGGTACCACTGCTGCTCGTACACTGCGCGGACGTATTTCGAATCGCCGATCAGGTCGATCTCCAGGTTGGCGCGCTGGTAGCGGCCGATGGTCGGCGTGACGGCGCTGTCGCGGCTGTCGCGGCCCCAGGCCACCGTCAGCGGCACCGAGTTCGACGACACTTCGCCCTGGCCGTTGGCCGGGCCGCCCAGGTCGCGCACGTATTGCTGGAAGTACGTCGGGCTGGTGGCGTCGGTCTTCACGGTGGCGCGCTCCAGGCCGATGCCGAAGAACACGGTATCGACTTCGGAGAACGGCACGCCCCAGCTGACGCGGCCGCCGGTCTGCTTGATCGAGTACATACCGGTGTTGACGGCCGGCGGATCGAAGGTACGCAGGTACAGCTCGTAGCTCTGCGACACGCCGTCGTCCGTGTAGTACGGGTTGGTCTGCGAGAAGGCGATCGTGCGGCTGTACTTGCTGGTGTTCAGCTCCAGGCCCACGGTATTGCCGGAGCCGGCGAAGTTAGCCTGCTGGATCGATGCCGACAGGCTGAATTTCTCGGCCTGCGAGAACGCGCCGCCGATCTGGAAGTTGCCGGTCGGCTTTTCCACCACCGTCAGGTTCACGTCGACCTGGTCGGAGGTCCCCTGCGCTTCGGGCGTGTCCACCGTCACGTCCTTGAAATAGCCCAGGCGGTCGACGCGGTCGCGCGACAGCTTGACCTTGTTGGCGTCGTACCAGCTCGATTCGAACTGGCGGAACTCGCGGCGGATCACTTCATCGCGCGTGGTGGTGTTGCCCTGGATGTTCATGTGGCGCACATAGGCGCGCTTGCCCGGATCGATGAAGAAGGTGAACGCGACTTCGCGCTTTTCACGGTCGACTTCCGGGTTGGCGTTCACGTTGGCGAAGGCAAAGCCGAAGTTGCCCAGGCGGTCGGTGATCAGCTTGTTGGTGGCGGTCAGGCGCGCACCGGAATAGGTCTCGCCCTTCCTCAGCAGCACCAGCGAGCGCAGCTCTTCCTCGCGGCCATACATCTCGCCTTCGAACTTGATGTCGGAGACGGTGTACTTCTCGCCTTCCGTGATGTTGATGGTGAGGTAGATGTCCTTCTTGTCCGGTGTTATCGAGACCTGGGTGGAATCGACGTTCATTTCCACGTAGCCGCGGTCCAGGTAGAACGACTTCAATGCTTCCAGGTCGCCGGTCAGCTTGGTCTTGGAATACTGGTCGGCCTTGGTGTACCAGCTGAACCAGCCGGACGTGTTCAGCTCGAGCTCCTTGCGCAGCTCCTTGTCGGAGAACACATTGTTGCCGACGATATTGATCTGCTTGATGCGGGCGATCTCGCCTTCGTCGACATTGAACATGATCGACACGCGGTTGCGCTCCATCGGCGTGACCGTGGTGGTGACTTTCACGCCATACAGGCCGCGCGACAGGTACTGGCGCTTCAGTTCCTGCTCGGCGCGGTCGGTGGTCGCCTTGTCGAAGGTCTTGGCTTCGCCCACGCCGATGTCCTTCAGCGCGTTGACCAGCATGTCCTTCTCGAATTCCTGGGTGCCGGTGAAGTCGACCTTGGCGATCGCCGGGCGTTCCTCGACGATGACCACCAGCACGTCGCCATCCTTTTCCAGCCGCACATCCTTGAAGATGCCGGTCGCGTACAGTGCCTTGATGGTGGTGACGGATTTGTCGTCGCTGAACGTTTCGCCCACGCGCACCGGCAGGTAGCTGAAGACGGTGCCGGCTTCGGTACGCTGGATGCCTTCGACGCGGATATCCTTGACGACGAAGGGTTGGACGGCGAAGGCGCTGCCGGAGCAGAAGGCCAGTACTGCGGCGCCGATCAGGGTGCGGCGAAAAGAAGGCAAGGCAAAGCGGTCAGAAATGAATTTCATTGGCATCATGTGAGGATCGGAAGCCGCTTCGCGATAATCCGGACAGCACCTTTCGACACCTCGCCCGCAATCATTCCGAACCAGCTTCCCAAATACGAGACTGCACGCGGCAGGCGGATCATAACAACCGCGCGACATCGTTGAATACAGCGAGCGCCATCAAGGTCACCAACAACCCGACACCCAGACGCTGTGCAATCTCCCCAAAACGCTCCGGCACCGGGCGCCCAGTCAAAACTTCCAGCGAATAATACAGCAAATGGCCGCCATCCAGAACCGGTATCGGGAGCAAATTCATCACTCCCAGGCTGATGCTGACGACCGCCACGAACGACAAATAGCTCGCCAGGCCGATGCGCGAACTCTGGCCGGCGTAATCGGCGATCGTGATGGGACCGGTCACGTTCTTCCACGAGACCTCGCCGATGATCATGCGGCCGATCATCCGGATCGTCAGCACGCTGGTGTCCCAGACCTTTCTCGCCGCCTTGGCCAGCGCGCCGAACGGGCCGTCCGCCACGACGATCATATCCGGCCGCCCCAGCAGCTCGACCTTGATCTTACCGACTGTTACACCGTCTTTACCCGCCACCGCTTCCGGCACCACCGGCAGCCGCAGCAGTTCGCCGGCGCGCCGCACGTCGAGCTGCACGGTGCGCGCCGCGGCCTGGCGGATCGCGGCGCTGAAGGCGCCGATATCGACCACCGGCCGGCCATCCATCGCCACCACCTGGTCGCCGCTGCGCAGGCCGGCGCGGGCACCGGCGCCGGCCGGATCGACCTTGCCCAGCAGGGGCGCGGGCAGCCAGATGTTGAAGCCGAGCGTACCGGTCACGTCGCCGTCGAGGTCGACGGCGCGCAGCGTGGCGGCCGGCAGCGTGAACGTGAAGCGGCCGCGGCCCGGCCGCTCCGCCTCGATGCGGGCACCCTCGCCATCCTTCGATTCGACCACCGCCTCGATCAGCTGCCAGCGTAGCTCGGACCAGCCCTGGACGGCCTTGCCGTTGACGGCGCGGATCACGTCATCGCGGTCCAGCCCCGCCTGGGCGGCGGGCGACTGCGCGGCCGGCGCGGCAATGCGCGTGGCCGGCTCTTCGATGCCGTGCATGTACAGGCCGGCGAACAGCACGATCGCCAGCAGGAAATTGGCGATCGGCCCGGCGGCCACGATGGCGATGCGTTTCCACACGTTCTGGCGCGTGAACTCGCGCGGCAGGTCTTCCGGCGCGATGTCCTTCACATCCTGGTCGCGCGCGTCGAGCATTTTCACATAGCCGCCCAGCGGCAGCGCGGAAACGGCCCACTCGGTCTGGTCCGGCCCGACACGGCGCGACCAGACCACGCGGCCCATGCCGACCGAGAAGCGCAGCACCTTCACGCCGCACCAGCGCGCCACCAGGTAGTGGCCCAGTTCGTGGATGACCACGAGCGTGCCCAGCGCAACGATGAAGGCGACGACCGTCTGCAGCAGGTTCATGGCGGTACTCTCGGGTGGCGTCCGGTTGAAAACGGGGTTGAAATGGTGACTGGAAGCGTGACTGTAAGCTTGAGTGAAAGCTTCATTTAAAGCGCGCGCCTGGCGACGTGGTCAAATTCCGGCGCGGGAAACGCGTCAGGCGTTGGCCGCCTTCAGCGGGCGGCCCAGCGCGGCAATCGCGCGTCCGGCCGCGGCACGCGCCGCCGCATCCTGCGCCATCACCGCTTCGATGGACGACGCCGGGCCGTGCGGCAGGGAATCCATCACGCCGGCGATCACGCGGTCGATCTGGCGGAAGCCGATGCGCTCGTCGAGGAAAGCCTGCACGGCCACTTCGTTGGCGGCGTTCAGCAGCGCCGGCGCGGTACCGCCCGCGTTCAGCGCATCGTAGGCCAGCGCCAGGCAAGGGAAACGCTGGAAGTCGGGCTTCTCGAACTGCAGCGTGCCCACCTGCGTGAGATCGAGCTGGGCAACGCCTGAGTCGATCCGTTCCGGATACGCCAGCGCATTGGCGATCGGCGTGCGCATGTCCGGATTGCCCAGTTCGGCGATCACCGAACCGTCGGCGTACGACACCATCGAATGGATCACCGACTGCGGGTGGATGACGACCTCGATCTGCGCCGCGGGCGCGCCGAACAGCCAGTGCGCTTCGATCACTTCCAGGCCCTTGTTCATCATCGTCGCGGAATCGACCGAGATCTTGCGGCCCATGACCCACTTCGGATGCTTGCATGCCTCGGCCGGCGTGACGCCATCGAGCGTTTCCACGGCGCGCTTCAGGAACGGCCCGCCGGACGCGGTCAGCAGGATCTTCGTGACGCCGGCGGCCGCCGGCACGCGGCGGTAATCGGCCGGCAGGCACTGGAAGATGGCGTTGTGTTCGGAGTCGATCGGCAGCAGCGTGGCGCCGGAGGCCGCCACGGCATCCATGAACAGCTGGCCGGACATGACCAGCGCTTCCTTGTTGGCCAGCATGACCTTCTTGCCGGCGCGCGCCGCGGCCAGCGTGGGCGCCAGGCCGGCGGCGCCGACGATCGCGGCCATCACGCCATCGACTTCGCCGACGCTGGCGATGTCGCACAGCGCCTGCTCCCCCCAGGCCACCTGCGTGTCCAGGTTCATCGCACGCAGCAGCGCGGCCAGCTGGTCCGCCGCCTCGGCGGTGCCGACGACGGCCACTTTCGGCTGGAACTGCCGGCATTGCGCGGCCAGCTCCTCCACCCGGCTGTGCGCGGACAGCCCGTAGACCGAGTAACGGCCGGGATGGCGTGCGATGACGTCGAGCGTGGAGACGCCGATGGAACCGGTGGCGCCGAGGATGGTGATGCTTTGCATAGTCGTTTCCTTTGAAACCCGCCGGCCCGGGGCCTGGCGGGTCTCGATTTCTTTTACAGCCAGCCGCCGATCAGCGCGGCGATCGGCAGCACCGGCACCAGCGCGTCGATACGGTCGAGCACGCCACCGTGGCCGGGCAGCAGGTTGCTGCTGTCCTTGAAGCCGGCGCGGCGCTTCAGCTGGGATTCAAACAGGTCGCCGACGATCGATGCGCCGACGATGACGGAGAGCGCGACCAGCGCAATGCCCCAGCCCAGTGCCGCCTGCACGCGCACGGCAAAGGTATCCTGCAGCCAGGGCTGGTAAGGCGCGGCCAGGATGGTCAGGATCGACAGTACCAGCACGGCGATCCAGCCGCCGACGGCGCCTTCGACCGATTTGCCGGGCGAAATCGAGGGCGCCAGCTTGCGCCGGCCGAACTTCTTGCCGGAGAAATAAGCGCCGATGTCGGCGATGAACACCAGCGCCATCACCGAGATCAGGTACAGCGGCGAGCGCTGGAACAGCACCAGGATCGCCACGAAGCACGATACCAGCGTGGCGCCGTACACCATGGCGAGCAGGGTATTGCCGAACCCTTCCATCGGCGGCAGGCCGACTTTCAGCGACGGGAAGAAGCGCAGCAGCCAGATGGCCGCGCCCAGCGCCAGCCAGAAGCGCGCCTGCTCCAGGCCAGCGTTGTAGTAGAACGTATAGATGAATGCCACCGCCCAGCAGAAGGCGACGAGGATCGGCATGCGCAGCTTGAACAGCCGGAATGCTTCCCACGCGGTGGCGACAAAGGCGACGGCAACCAGTGCCTGCACGGCCGGCAGCGAACCGGAGAACAGCACGGCCACCAGCACGACGAACAGGATGACGGCGGTAATGATCCGGGTCTTCAGCATGTGTCTGTTATTTTTTCAGTTGCTCACCGGTGCGGCCGAAGCGGCGCTCGCGGTGCTGGTAGGACGCAATGGCTTCGTCCAGCTTCTCGGCGGTGAAGTCGGGCCAGTAGGTATCCGTGAAATACAGCTCGGTGTAAGCCAGCTGCCACAGCAGGAAGTTCGAGATGCGCTCTTCGCCGCCGGTACGGATGAACAGGTCCGGCTCGGGCGCATAGGCCATCGCCAGGTGCGGCGCCAGCTGCGCTTCGGAGAAATCCGTGGCGCCCGGATGGGCCGCCACCATCTTGCCGATTGCCTGCATGATATCCCAGCGGCCGCCATAGTTGGCGCACACGGTCACGGTGAGGCGGGTGTTGTTGGCAGTCTTGCGCTCGGCGGCGGCGATCATGTCGCGCAGCTTGGCGTCGAAACGGGACAGGTCGCCGACGACTTTCAGGCGAATGTCATTGGCATGCATCTTCGCCACTTCGCGCTCGAGCGCCGTGACGAACAGGCGCATCAGCAGGGACACTTCCTCTTCCGGGCGGCGCCAGTTCTCGGAACTGAACGCGAACACCGTCAGGTATTCGACACCCCGGTTGACGCAGGCTTCCACGACGGTCCGAACCGCCTCCACGCCCTTGACGTGGCCTGCCACGCGGGGCAGGAAGCGCTTGGTGGCCCAACGGCCGTTGCCGTCCATGATGATCGCCACATGGCGCGGCACATTCGGCACTTCGGGCACCGCGGTCGTCGAACTCGTATATCTCATTAGTAACGCTTTAATGCCAAAAGATGAACTGTACAAAAAAAACCGGGGACAGGCACCTATTTTCAGGAAATATTTTCCTGATAACGGGCGCTTGCTCCCGGCTCATTCACTGCTCGGTCAGAAACAGGGGACAGGAAGGAGTGATCCCATGCATGGGATCACCGCTGTGCAGGCGAGGGGCGTGCCCCTCGAAACCCCTGCTCCGCCCCCGGCTGCTCACGAGTTCCCGGCGGCTTCAGGCTTACACCGTCAGCACTTCCTTCTCTTTCTCGGCAACGATCTTGTCGATGTCGGCAATCGCCTTGTCGGTCAGCTTCTGCACGTCGTCGGAGGCGCGGCGCTCTTCGTCTTCCGAGATGGCCTTGTCCTTCGTGAGCTTCTTCAGCTGTTCGTTGGCGTCGCGGCGGATGTTGCGGACGGCGATCTTCGCGTCCTCGGCTTCGCCCTTGCACAGCTTGACCATTTCCTTGCGGCGCTCTTCGGTCAGCGCCGGGGTCGGCACGCGGATCGTGTCGCCCTGGGCGGACGGGTTCAGGCCCAGGTCCGCATCGCGGATGGCCTTCTCGATCGCGGCACCCATTTTCTTTTCGAACGGCGTCACGCCGATCGTGCGGGCGTCGATCAGCGTCAGGTTGGCCACCTGGTTGATCGCCGTCGGGTTGCCGTAGTAATCGACCGTTACGTGGTCGAGGATACCCGTGTGGGCACGGCCGGTACGCACCTTGGCCAGATCGCTTTTCAGCGTTTCCAGCGATTTCGCCATCTTGTCCTGGGCGTTCTTCTTGATGTCAGCGGTAGACATGCTGCTCTCCTGTTACGGGTTTGATCTTATCAATTATGTGGCAAAGTCGTGGGTCAGTGCAAAACCGTCGCGAGCGGCAGCAGTTGCGGTCGAGGAGCGGAATCGTACTTTAGTACGATCGGTCCGCCGCTGCGGAGCACCGGAGACCGCAAATGCAACGCGCAGCAGGTTTGGCACGCCCCCCCTCATACGTGGACGAGGGTGCCTTCTTGCTCACCCATGATCACGCGCATCATCGCGCCTGGCTTGGTGATGGAGAAGACCTTGATCGGCAGTTTCTGGTCGCGGCACAGTGCGAACGCGGTGGCGTCCATCACCTGCAGCTGCTTGGCGATCGCTTCGTCGAAGCTGATGGTGTCGTACAGCGTGGCTTCCGGGTCCTTCTTCGGGTCGGCACTGTACACGCCGTCGACCTTGGTGGCCTTCAGCACGATCTCGGCCGACATTTCCGAACCGCGCAGCGCGGCGGCGGTATCGGTGGTGAAGAACGGGTTGCCGGTGCCGGCCGCGAAGATGACGACCTTGCCCTCTTCCAGGTACTGCAGCGCTTTCGGGCGCACATACGGCTCGACGACCTGCTCGATGCCGATCGCCGACATCACGCGGGCGACGACGCCCACGTGGCGCATCGCGTCGGCCAGGGCCAGCGCGTTCATCACGGTGGCCAGCATGCCCATGTAGTCGGCAGTGGCACGGTCCATGCCTTGGGCGCCGGGCGCGACGCCGCGGAAGATATTGCCGCCGCCGATCACGACTGCCAGTTCCACGCCCAGTTTCGCGACCTCGGCCACGTCGGCGACCATGCGCTCGATCGTGCCGCGATTGATGCCATACGGGTCATCGCCCATCAGGGCTTCACCGGACAATTTGAGGAGGACGCGCTTGTAGGCTGGTTTTGACATGAGCTGGGGCTCCTAAGTAAATGTATTCGGTGTCATTCCGGCGGCAATGATAGCTGTAAAGCTCCACGCGCCGGGGTGATACGCCAACCGTGCAGCCCATGCGGGGACGGCTGGAGGTGCGTTTTATCGGGCGCCTCCCGAGAGCCTAGGCTCTAAAAAAACGGGCCTTGCGGCCCGTTTTTGATTACGCTCCCTTGGAAGCAGCCATCTGGGCTGCAACTTCAGCGGCGAAATCGTCCACTTTCTTCTCGATGCCTTCGCCCACCACGTACATGGTGAAGCCTTTCACGGTCGCGTTGGCGGCCTTCAGCATCTGCTCGACGGACTGCTTGTCGTTCTTCACGAATGCCTGGTTCAGCAGCGACACTTCCTTCAGGTACTTCTGCACCGAACCTTCGAGGCGCTTGGCCACGATTTCCGGCGACTGGGCCGGCTTGCCGTCGGCGGCAGCCTTGGCTGCATCTTCGTCGGCCTTGGCCTGGGCAACCGAGCGCTCTTTCTCGATCATTTCAGCAGGCACCTGGTCGGCGGACAGCGACACCGGCTTCATTGCAGCGATGTGCATTGCCACGTCCTTGCCCACCTGGTCGTCGGCGCCTTCGAAGTCGACGATCACGCCGATCTTGGTGCCATGCAGGTACGAAGCCAGCTTGCCGGTCGTTTCAAAGCGCTGGAAGCGGCGGATCGACATGTTTTCGCCGATCTTGCCAACCAGGGCGGAGCGCACTTCTTCCAGCGTCTGGCCGGATTCGGTCGGCAGCGCCAGCAGGGCAGCCACGTCGGCCGGGTTCTTCTCGGCAGCCAGGCGTGCGGCGGTGTTCGCCAGTGCCAGGAAATCGTCGTTCTTGGCGACGAAGTCGGTTTCGGAGTTCACTTCGACCAGGGCGCCCACATTGCCCGAGATGAATGCCGCGACGACGCCTTCGGCGGTCACGCGTGCGGAAGCCTTGGCTGCCTTGCCGCCCAGCTTGACGCGCAGGATCTCTTCTGCCTTGTCCATGTCGCCGGCCGCTTCGGTCAGGGCCTTCTTGCATTCCATCATCGGTGCGTCGGTCTTCGCGCGCAGTTCGCCGACCATTGCTGCGGTAATCGCTGCCATATGTTTTCTCCTGTATTCGGTGGGGTTGCCGGGGCGGCGCCTTGCGGCAGCCTGCTCATCCGGCGTCTCGTTAAAAAAAAGGGGAGCCGGAAGCCACCCCTTTTTTCTAGGCCTAAAATAACAGCCTAATATGTAGTGCCGATGTCAGCCCGAGGGACGGACACCGGGACCAGCCTTGCTTACGCCTGCTCGTTGACTTCCACGAACTCGTCGCCTTCTGCCGTCTTGATCGACTCCAGCACTTCGGTCGACGCGTTGGCACGGCCTTCCAGGATCGCATCTGCCACGCCGCGGGCGTACAGGCTGATTGCCTTGGACGAGTCGTCGTTACCCGGGATGACGTGGGTCACGCCGGCTGGCGAGTGGTTGGTATCGACGATGCCGATGACCGGGATACCCAGCTTCTGGGCTTCGGTGATCGCGCCTTTGTGGTAGCCGACGTCGATCACGAAGATCGCGTCAGGCACGCCGCCCATATCCTTGATGCCGCCGATGGACTTCTGCAGCTTTTCCATTTCACGGCTGAACAGCAGTGCATCTTTCTTGGTCAGCTTTTCCACGGAACCGTCGGCGACTTGCGCTTCCATGTCCTTCAGGCGCTTGATCGAGGTCTTGATGGTCTTGAAGTTGGTCAGCATGCCGCCCAGCCAGCGCTGGTCGACGTAAGGAACACCTGCGCGCTGAGCTTCGGCGGCGACGATGTCGCGTGCCTGGCGCTTGGTGCCCACCATCAGGATCGTGCCACGGTTAGCGGACAGTTGGCGAACAGTCTTCATCGCCTCCTGGTACAGCTCCATGGTCTTTTCCAGGTTGATGATGTGAATCTTGTTGCGGTGGCCGAAGATGAACGGAGCCATCTTTGGGTTCCAGAATCGGGTTTGGTGACCGAAGTGGACGCCGGCTTCCAGCATTTCACGCATCGTTACAGACATTTTTTACTCCAGGGTTGGGTCTGGAACCTGCTCAGTCACCCTTGCGGGCACCCTTGCAGAGCGGGTTCGAGTTTATTAAAAAGTGGGGGTTTTACAACATTGCACGAAACGAGTCCGAGCAACCCGGCATTTTAGCGGAAGACACGGAAACAATCAAACGTTGTTCTTGTCCGCGGCCAAGGCCACTCCTCCCATCCGGGCTGTACCGCCATCGTTGCCAGGCCGGCCAACACAGCGCCGCTCCACCGTAGCAGGACCTCTCAACAGGCCGCTTTTCCGTATCGCGCGGCCTCCGGCGCCTCTGCGACGTATCCTGACGAAAACTCGACAACTGCCAGAGGAGAGCATCATGGAATCAAGCCAGCTTGAAAAACTGGAACAGGGACTGCGGCACGCGCTGCAACTGGTTGAGCGTGATGAATCGGGCGCGCAGGGCGCGATTCCGGAAAGCCACCCGGCCGCGCAGGCGGCGCAGGAATGCGAGCTGATGTTGCCGGAATCGCTGACGCTGGCCTCGCTGGCCGAAGCCATCCGCCACAAGATCGAGACCGTGCACGTGCTGCTGGACCGCGCCCGGGCCCATGAGCAACTGCCGCCGGATGCGCAACTGGCGGCCGACGAAGGCTATATGACGGCGACCGACGGCGTGCCGCCGGACGGCCCGCGTTCCTGACGCCGCCACTTGCCGCCTTGGCGGCAAGTGGCGCAGTGGGTGGTGCAACATGCATCGGCCAGCCCGCCGGCATTCCCGAAGCACGGCTGATTCCCATGCAGCTGTTACTGTCTTGGCCCGCCGCAAGGCCGCCCTCGTGGAATTCGATACCTTGCTCCTGAGCACAATTCTCAGGAGCAATCATGGCAGCCGATTTCCCGCAGCACGTCCTTCGCCACTGGCGCACCGCAGCCAGTCCCCTGGTACTGGCAACCGCCCTCTTCTTCGCTTCCGGCCAGCCGGCCGCCGCCGCCGAATTCCGCGACCGCAGCGTGATCGGCAACTGGAAGCTCGTCGCCGTCCTCGACCTGGCCTCGATCGCTTCGCTGGATGCGGCGGAAGCAAAAACACTGCTGGGGAAGACCCTGGCGATCAGCGCGACGGACGTGAAGGTGGACCAGGAAGTCTGTCACGCGCCCGAGTTCTGGGCGGAACGGGTCATGCCCGAATCGCACATGCAGGCAAAACTCCACTCCAGCGCGCAACGGTTGCGGCTGCCGAATCCCGTCACCATGATCGAGCTCGGCTGTACGGATGTGTATGTCCGGAATCCGGCACAGCTCGTGCTGCTGTGGGGCGGTGCGATGTTCGACGCCGTGCGGATCGCCCCCGGGCGCCGACAAAGGCCGGCTGAGGTGCTGGCCGGGTCACCGCAGGCCGGCAATGCCAGGTCCGCCAAACGCCCGGAAGCCGGCAGGCCTCAACAGGCAAGCAAGCTTCCAACGGCCGGCAAGGCCGTGAGCGCCGGCAAGGCCCGGGAAACCGGCAGTGTCCGGAAAACCGGCACGGCGCGGAAGAAGCGGACATCGCCGCATCGGCCAGCAGGCAATGGCGCGCCGGGCACGTTTGCCAACGAACTTTTCTAGGGATGACGCCGGTCCGCGTGCGAAATAATTTGTACTGTCGCGATCAGACCCCTTGAAAACCCGCTAGAATCATCCATATACCATCCACTTGGATGGCAATTGGAAGATAAATCATGCCCGACCTGAAACTCCGCCCCGCCGATTCGGAAAAAATCACGATCAATCTGTTCCCGGTCGACCTGGGGCAAATCGACCTGCTCGTGCAGCAGGGTTTTTATGCCAACCGGACAGACCTGATCCGCACGGCGATCCGCAACCAGCTGACCCAGCACGCGGACGTGGTGCGCCAGACGGTGGAGCGCAACCAGTTCGTGCTGGGCTTGCAGCAGTTTTCCAGCGCCGACCTGGAAGCCGCCCGCGCCGCCGGCGAGATGCTCAACATCCGCGTACTCGGCCTGGCAACCATCGCCCCGGATGTGACACCGGAACTGGCGGCGGCCACTATCCAGTCGATCACCGTGCTCGGCGCGCTGCACGCCAGTCCGGCCGTGAAGGCGGCGCTGGCCGGCCGCATCAGCTGAACCGCAGCAACCACAATATTTCGACAGCACCGCTGTCCCACACGCCTCATCCTATGGAAGGCACGATATGAAATTCGATTCCGCACTGATGGCCCGCCTGCAGGCAGCCACGCAAGACTTGATGAAAGACGGCCCGATGGCCGCCACCGCCGCGATCCAGCGCGCATTGGCCGGCGATGCCGCGCCAGCCGCCACGGCGACCGATGACTCCGTCCACGCGGCACCGCCGCCGGGCGCCACGATGAAGGACCTGAACGCGCCGCCGGAAAAAGCGCCCTCGCGCCCAGCTCCGCGCGCCCGGAAGGCCGCACCGAATCAGCCGCCGCCGCACGCAGCAAAAGACGACAAGCCGGTGAATCCCGGCGCGAAAGACGACAAGCCGGCGAATCCCGGCGCGACGACTGGCCTCGCCGACATCCTTGCCAAGGCAGGTATCACGCTGCCGGAAGGCTTTGCCGAAGGCTTCAAGGAGAAATTCAAGGGAGGAATGCAGGGCGGATTCCAGGGCCTGCCGGAAAACCTGCTGGACGGCCTGCCCGAAGCGCTGCGCGACCAGCTGAAAAACGGCAAGCTGCCCGGCGCCCGCAAGCGCCCGCCCCCTGCCCCGCTGCCGGACGGCGCCCGCTTCGACAGCGCCAGCTTCACGTGCCACGCCGGCACGCGCGGCTACAAGCTCTATGTGCCGAGCACGTACAAGGAAGGCCAGCCGGTGCCGCTCGTCGTCATGCTGCACGGCTGCACGCAGGACCCGGACGATTTCGCCGCCGGTACGCGCATGAACCAGGTTGCCGAGGAGACCGGCTGCCTGGTGGCGTATCCCTGCCAGTCGCAGCAGGCCAACAGCTCGAAGTGCTGGAACTGGTTCAGTGCCGCCGACCAGCAGCGCGAGCGTGGCGAACCGGCGATCATTGCCGGCATCGCCCGGCAGGTGATGGCCGATTTCGCGGTCGATCCGGCGCGGGTCAGCATTGCCGGGCTGTCGGCCGGCGGCGCGATGGCGGTCGTGGTGGGTGCGCTGTATCCGGAACTGTTCCATGCCGTCGGCGTGCATTCCGGGCTGCCGTTCGGCAGCGCGACGGATCTGCCGTCCGCCTTGCAGGCGATGCAGCAGGGCGCGAAAGGTCATGCAAAGCCGGTCGCCAGTCCGCCGCTGATCGTGTTCCATGGCGACAAGGACCACACCGTGAACCGCAAGAATGGCGACGATGTGCTGCAGCATGGCCTGGTGGCGCATGAAGCCGGCACGCCGGAGGTGGAGACGGCCAAGGCCGGCGGCGGGCGTAAATACACGCGCACGGTCCACAAGGGCAAGGATGGCCGGGTGCTGGCCGAGCATTGGGAGTTGCATGGCGCCGGCCACGCATGGGCCGGGGGCAGCGCCAGCGGCAGCTATACGGATCCGACGGGGCCGGATGCCAGCCGGGAGATGGTACGGTTCTTCGGTTCGGTAGTGCGGGGCTGATCGACCGAAAACCGGTGGCGAAGCAGGGGTTTCCTGGAGCACGCTCCAGGCCTGCGTAGCGGAGATGGCCTGCAAGCCATCTCTCCTTCCAGACACCATTTTCTGGAAAATCGCCCAGAAAAAAGTGTCAGACACCTGCGGCTCGCCGGCCAATGGCTATGCAGCGGCGATAACGACTCTCGGGGGCTACGTCGTC
The DNA here is from genome assembly GCF_055502615.1 of Pseudoduganella sp. jia 9. NCBI lineage: Bacteria > Pseudomonadati > Pseudomonadota > Betaproteobacteria > Burkholderiales > Oxalobacteraceae > Pseudoduganella > Pseudoduganella sp. jia 9. The sequence continues at coordinate 48,311 of NZ_JBUPWE010000013.1, forward strand.
TATAATCGTGGTTTGTCGCCCGAAACAATCAAGAAACATGGCCATCACGATCAAGACCCCCGAAGACATCGAAGGCATGCGCCTCGCCGGCCGCCTCGGCGCCGAAGTCCTCGACTACATCACTCCTTTCGTCAAGCCCGGTGTCACCACCGGCGAGCTGGACCGCCTGTGCCACGAATACATGACGAACGTACAAGGCACCGTGCCGGCGCCGCTGAACTACCAGCCGCCCGGCTACCCGCCCTACCCGAAGGCGATCTGCACGTCCGTCAACGATGTGATCTGCCATGGCATCCCCGGCGACAAGGTACTGAAGGCCGGCGACGTGGTGAACCTGGATATCACGATCATCACGAAGGACGGCTATCACGGCGACAACAGCCGCATGTTCTACATCGGCCCGCCGTCGATCCTGGCCAAGCGCCTGACCGAGATCACCTATGAATGCATGTGGCTGGGCATTGCCCAGGTGCGCCCGGGCGGCCACTTCGGCGACATCGGCCACGCGATCCAGGTGCATGCCGAGAAGGCCGGCTACAGCGTGGTGCGCGAGTTCTGCGGCCACGGCATCGGCAAGGGCTTCCACGAAGAGCCGCAGGTGCTCCACTATGGCAAGCCGGGCACCGGCGAGGAACTGAAGCCGGGCATGATCTTCACGATCGAGCCGATGATCAACGCCGGCCGCCGCGAGATCCGCGAGATGGGCGACGGCTGGACGATCAAGACCAAGGACCGCAGCCTGTCCGCCCAGTGGGAACACATGGTGCTGGTGACGGAAACCGGCTACGAAGTGCTGACGCTGTCGGCCGGCTCGCCGCCGCCGCCGGCCTTCATCGGCGAAGCAAAAGCCGCGGCCTGACGCCATGTCCTCCATCGCGATGAACAGCGATCCCCGCGAGCAGTTGCGCAGTTCGCTCAAGCTGCGGCTGAAGTCCGACCGCCAGGTGGTGATTGCCACGTTCCGCGAGGACGGCAAGCCGGAAAAACTGCTGCGCAGCCTGCGCCAGAGCGTGGACGAGGTGCTGACGCAGGCGTGGCAGGCCGCGGGCCTGCCGGCCCGTACCGCGCTGGTGGCGGTGGGCGGCTATGGCCGCGGAGAGCTGTTCCCGTATTCCGACGTCGATGTGCTGATCCTGCTGGGCCAGAGCCCGGACGAGGATACCCGCCACCGTCTCGAGGAACTGGTGCAGCTGCTGTGGGACCTGGGCCTGGAGATCGGCTCGTCGATCCGCACGGTGGAGGAATGCCTGGCCGAATCCGAGGCCGACATCACGGTGCAGACCAGCCTTCTGGAAGCGCGCCTGGTGACCGGCGACGCGGACCTGTTCGCACGGCTGGAACGCGAGTACGACGCGGCGATGGACCCGCAGGCGTTCTTCCACGCCAAGACCAGCGAAATGCGCCAGCGGCACGCCAAGTATGAGGACACGGCGTTCTCGCTCGAACCGAATTGCAAGGAAAGCCCCGGCGGCCTGCGCGACCTGCAGGTGATCCTGTGGATGACCAAGGCCGCCGGGCTGGCCAGTTCGTGGCGCACGCTGGCCACGCGCGGCCTGATCACCCAGACCGAGGCGCGCCAGCTGATGGAGAAGGAACGCGCCTTCAAGGATATCCGCGTGCGGCTGCACCTGCATGCCGGCCGCCGCGAGGACCGCCTGGTGTTCGACGTGCAGACGGCGATCGCCGAAAGCCTCGGCCTGCAGACCACCGGCAGCGGCGTGCACATGCGCCGCGCCAGCGAATACCTGATGCAGCGCTACTACTGGGCCGCCAAGGTGGTGGTGCAGCTGAACACGATCATGCTGCAGAACATCGAAGCGATGCTGTTCCCGCAGGGCTGCGACACGCACCCGATCAACGAGCGCTTCAACGAAGTGAACGGCTTCATCGACATCAGCAGCGACGACGTGTTCGAGCACACGCCGTCGGCGATCCTCGAGGTGTTCGTGCTGATGACCGAACGCCCTTCCCTGAAAGGCATCACGGCCCGCGCCACGCGCGCGCTGTGGCACGAGCGTTTCAAGATCGACGCGGCGTTCCGCGCCGATCCCGTCAACCGCGCCTACTTCCTGCGCATCCTGCAAGCGCCGTGCGGCATCATCCATGCGCTGCGCCGGATGAACGAGCTGTCGATCCTGGGCCGCTACCTGCCGAACTTCCGCAAGATCGTCGGCCAGATGCAGCACGACCTGTTCCACGTCTACACGGTGGACCAGCACATCCTGATGGTGGTGCGCAACATGCGCCGCTTCACGATGACGGAACACGCCCACGAATATCCGTATTGCAGCCAGCTGATGGCGAACTATCCGCAGCACTGGCTGCTGTACGTAGCGGCGCTGTTCCACGATATCGCCAAGGGCCGCGGCGGCGACCACTCGAAACTGGGCGTGGCCGACGCGGTGCAGTTCTGCCAGGAGCACGGCATGAGCGCCGACGAAACGGAGCTGGTGGCCTTCCTCGTCGAGCACCACCTGCTGATGTCCACGGTGGCGCAGAAGCAGGACCTGTCGGACCCCGACGTGATCGAGGCGTTCGCGAAAGCCGTGCGCGACGAACGCCACCTCACCGGCCTGTACCTGCTGACGGTGTGCGACATCCGTGGCACCAGCCCGAAGGTGTGGAACGCCTGGAAGGCCAAGCTGCTCGAAGACCTGTACAAGATGACCTTGCGCGTGCTGGGCGGCGAACCGCATTCGGCCGACCGCGAGCTGAAGAACCGCCAGCAGGAGGCGCTGGCCACGCTGCGGCTGTACGGCCTGCCGCCCACGGCTCACGAGGCGCTGTGGAAGCAGCTGGACATGGCGTACTTCCTGCGCCACGACGCGTCCGACATCGCCTGGCAGACGCGCGCGCTGTACGACCGCCTGGACAGCGTGAAACCGGTAGTGAAATGCCGGCTGGCGCCGATCGGCGAAGGCCTGCAGATCGCCGTCTATATCAAAGACCAGCCGGACCTGTTCGCGCGCATCTGCGGTTATTTCGACCGCAAGAATTTCTCGATCCTGGATGCCAAGATCCACACCACCCGGCACGGCTACGCTCTCGACACGTTCCTCGTCACCGAGCAGAGCTTCGCCAAGAGCTACCGCGACATCATCAACCTGATCGAGCACGAGCTGTGCGACCTGCTGCAGGCGCAGGCGCCGATCCAGCCGCCGGTGCGCGGCCGCCTGTCGCGCCTGTCGCGCACGTTCCCGATCCAGCCGACCGTGGACCTGCGCCCGGACGAACGCGGCCAGTACTACCTGCTGTCGGTGACGGCGAACGACCGCACCGGCCTGCTGTACTCGATCGCCAACGTGCTGGCGAAATACCGCGTCAACCTGCACACCGCCAAGGTGATGACGCTGGGCGAGCGCGTGGAAGACGTGTTCATCGTCGACGGCCAGTCGCTGTCGAGCGCGCGCACGCAGATCCAGCTGGAAACCGATTTACTGGAAGCATTGAAAGTCTGAATTCTCATGTCTGAAGAGTTGTTGCGTTTATCGAAACGCATGTCCGAACTGGGCCTGTCGTCGCGCCGCGAAGCCGACGAATGGATCGCCAAAGGCTGGGTGCGCGTGGACGGCAAGGTCGTTTCCGAGCTGGGCACGAAGGTCTACCCGAGCCAGAAGATCACCGTCGAGCGGCAGGCCGCCGCCGAGCAGAGCAAGCGCGTGACGATCCTGATCAACAAGCCGATGGGCTATGTCAGCGGCCAGGCCGAGGATGGCTACACGCCCGCTGTCGCACTGATCAAGCCGGAAAACCGCTGGCCCGATGATCCCGCGCCGGAGCAGTTCCACCCCACGCAGTTGCGCAGCCTGGTGCCGGCCGGCCGGCTCGACATCGATTCCGTCGGCCTGCTCGTGCTCACCCAGGACGGCCGCGTGGCCAAGCACCTGATCGGCCACGATACCGACATCGACAAGGAATACCTGGTGCGCGTGGAGTACACGAAGCCGGGCAAGCTCCCCGATGCGGACCTGAAAAAGCTGAACCACGGCCTGTGGATGGACGGCAAGCCGCTGCTGCCGGCCAAGGTGCGCTGGCAGAATGAAGACCAGCTGTCCTTCACCCTCCGGGAAGGCAAGAAACGGCAGATCCGCCGCATGTGCGAGATGGTCGGCCTGAAGGTGGTGGGCCTGAAGCGCGTACGCATCGGCAAGGTGAAACTCGGCGAGCTGCCGGTCGGGCAATGGCGCTACCTTGCCCCGGATGAGCGGTTTTAACGACAGACCTAGCCGTACGGCAATATAGTTGTCTGCGATTAAAAGATTTGCTGGTATGCTTGCAGGCTACTAGCCGAGTACGCCCATGACTTTCATCCTCAAGAACCTCCGCGATCACCTGCCCTGGCTGCAGTCACCGGCCGTGCGCCGCTCCAATGCGCGATTGCGGCCGGCGTGGAATGCACTGCCGGAATCCGATGGCAGCGTGAAGGAATATGTACGTACCGAGGCAGCGGGCGACCTGATCACGGCCGGGCTGCTGCCCCGCCGCAGGCGGATGGGCCCGGCGGACATTGCCGAACGCATTCCGCTGGCCGCCGCGCCGCACGAGATCGCCGACGCCGCGGCCATCCGCGAATCGCTGCAAACGCTGTACGACCGCGGCGAACCCGTGACGATCTACCCCCAGGGCGGCGGCGCTCCCATGCTGGCGCGCATCCATGCGATCGATGCCGGCGAGCCGGCGTTCACCTTGCGGCTGGACGGCGGCGGCGTGCTGCCCGAAGGAACCTGCACCTTCGTCAGCCGCCTCGATTCGGCGCGCTTCCAGTTCGACCTCGCGGCCGGCTGGACACCGCTGCCCGGCCAGCCCTCGCTCGTGCCGGCGCCCTTCCCGTCGCACTGCCTGGTATTGAACCGCCGCGCCTCCAGGCGCCTGGAAACACCGGTGGCCGGCAACTACACCGCGTCGTTCGTCATGTTCGGTACGCCGTTCGAGATGCTGCTGTACGACGTGGCCGCCGGCGGCATCGGCATGCGCTGCGCCCCGCGCGATGCGCCCGGCCTGCACATCGGCCGCAAGCTCCAGCGCGTGCGGCTCGAGCTGAACGACACCGTCGTCATCTGCGACCTCGAAGTACGCCTGTCGCGCCGCTTCCGCTCGTTCCTGCTGGGCGAGCAGGTGCAGATCGGCTGCCGCTTCGTCGACCTGACCACGCAAATGCAGGAACTGGTCGACCGCGCAATCAAGCGCATGGCGCAGGGCCGGCGCTAAACCAGCGGAAAAAATAGGGACGGACCCTGTTTTTCAGGCAACATTTCCTGAAAAATGGGGACGTACCCCTTTTTTCAAGCAACATTTGCGGAGATATCCGGAACCCGCCGAAGCGACGCTCTGCCGTTTTCTTCCGATGCCACCAGCGGCAGATGGACCCTTGCCAGCAGTCCGCTGCCCGCCTGCTTCTCTCCCAACACGATCTGCCCCTGGTGCCGCACCACCGCGGCCAGCGCGATCGCCAGCCCCAGGCCGCTGCCGCCCTGCGTCTGCGCCGGATCGCGGTAGAAGCGGTCGAACACCCGTTCGCGCAGCGCGGGCGGGATGCCGGGGCCGTCGTCGGCCACGGTCAGCACGGCGCAGCCGCCTTCGCGCGCCAGCCGCACATCGACCGTGCCGCGCTCCGGGCTGTACTTGATGGCGTTGTCGACCAGGTTGTCGATCAGCGAGGTCAGGCTTTCACGCCAGCCATGCACCGCCAGGCCAGGTTCGGCCACCAGTTCCAGTTCCACGCCCCGCGCATCGGCGAGGCATGACAACGCCGCCATCCGGTCCTGCAGCAGGGTATCCAGCGCCACGGCTTCGGCCTGCTCGGCGCCGGCGGCGTCGCTGCGCATCAGGTTCAGCAACTGGCCGACCAGGCGCCCGGCACGCGTGACGCCGCTGACGATCCCGGCCAGCAGTTCGCGCTGCCGCGGCTCCACGGCCTGCGCCTGCAGCGCTTCCACGTTGACGCGCATGGCCGCCAGCGGCGTGCGCAGTTCGTGCGCGGCATCGGCGATGAAGGCGCGCTCGCGGGTGCTGGCCTCGTGCAGCCGGCGCATCAGGCCGTCGATATTCTCCACCATCGCGCGCAGCTCGCGGTGGCGCGGCCGGAACGACAGCGGCGCCAGGTCGCGCGGCCCGCGCGAACCCACTTCCCGCGCCACCGCATTCCACGGCCGCAGCGCGACACGGATCGACAGCCACGCCGGCAGCGCCAGGAAAGGGATGCTGATCAGCAGCGGCAGCAGGTAGTAGCCCTTCGAGTTGAGCGTCATGAAAATGTTCATCCGGTCGGCCGGCACGATCATGGTCATCCGCAAGCCGGTACGCGGCGAAACCCTGGTGCGGGCACGCCACTGCTTGCCGTCGAACGTCACCGGCTCGATGACGCCGGGCCGGCCGGTACGCAGGTTCGCCGGCACGTCGGCACTGCGGTACAGGATCTCGGCACCAAGTACCAGCAGGAGCCGCGACGCCAGCGCGGGTTCGACATCCTCGGACAGCGCCAGCTCGACATGCCGGAGCGCGATACTGCGTTGCACCGGCCGGTCCGCCAGCTGGTCGGCCACGATCAGCACCGCATCGAACAAGCGATCCTGCCTCAGGCTCTCGTCATCCCTGCCGCTCTCGTACACCACGAATCCCGCGGCCAGGCTCCACAGCAACGCCAGCAATGCCAGCTGGGCCAGCAGCAGCCGGCGCATCAGGCTCGGTGCGAACATATCGCGCAGGCCGCGGATCATCGGGCGCGCTCCTGGTCGATGTTCTGGTCGATCACGTAGCCCACGCCGCGCACCGTGCGGATATACCCCTCGCCGATCTTGCGGCGCAGGTTCGCCATGTGCACATCGAGCGAGTTGCTGGCATTGGCTTGCGCGCCGGGCAGCGCCTGTTCTTCCAGGCTGCGGCGCGTGACGACCCGGTCGGCGCGCATCATCAGTGTTTTCAGCAGCACGTACTCGCTGGCCGTCAGGTCCACGGGCCGGCCGTCCACGGCAACGCGGCGCGTGGGCACATGCAGGCACAGGCCGCGCAGCTCCAGCGATGCGCCGTCGAAGCCGTAGCTGCGCCGTGCCAGCGCCCTGACCCGCGACAGCAGTTCGGCCAGCTCGAATGGCTTGACCAGGTAATCGTCGGCCCCCGTATCGAGGCCTTGCAGGCGATCCGGCAGCGAATCGCGTGCCGACAGGATCAGTACCGGCAAACCGCTGCGGCTGCGGCGCAGCTTCGCCAGCAGGTGCAGGCCATCGCCATCGGGCAGGCCGAGATCCAGCAGCACCAGGTCGCAGCGGTCGCCCGACAGGTAATCGTCGGCACCGGCCATGTGGCGCACCCACACCACGTCCATGCCCTGGTCGGCCAGCGCGATGCGCACGCCGTTGCCGAGATCCAGGTCGTCTTCGATCAGCAGAATTTTCATGGCCGGTATTAAACCATCCGGATGTGAAGAAAGGCTAAAGATCGGCCTTCACGCAATCTTCAGGTCCGGCTCAGGTTTCCTTCATGTGAGCGCCGGACACTGCGAGCTCCGATATTCGGTGACGCGCGCTGGGCGGTAACGGGCACCGTCGGCATCACGGCGCTGACGCGCGACGCCGCCAACAGCCCGATCACGAAGCGCCCGCGCGCCGGCACCGGGGCGATCTATGCCACGTACAGCTATTGAACGCGGGGTGAAACGCGCGGTAACAGGCACCTATTGTTTGGAAATATTTCCGGATGATCGGAGCCTGTCACCGGTTTCAGAGGATATCCAGCGGCACAGACCGTACTGGCGGAGGGAACGCAGCGTCCAGCGCGGCCAGGTCGTCCGCCGCCAGCACGATGTCCAGCGCGGCACGGTTGGCGCGCACGTGTTCGGGCTGCACGGCTTTTGGAATGGCGGTCACGCCTTCCTGGGCGAACAGCCAGGCCAGCGCGATCTGGGCGGGGGTGGCGCCGTGCCGGGCGGCGACCTGGCGCAGCGCCGGATCGGCGAACAGCCGCTGCTGCTCGCGCCGGTCCGATTCAAGGGGCGAATAGGCCATCACGGGAATGCCGTGCCGGCGGCACCATGGCAGCAGGTCGAACTCGATGCCGCGCCGTCGCAGGTTGTACATCACCTGGTTGGCGGCGATGCGGTTGCCACCCGGTGCGCGCAGGGCTTCTTCCATGTCCGCCGTGTCGAAGTTGCTGACGCCGTACGCCAGGATCTTGCCGGCCGCGCGCAGCGCTTCGAATCCTTCCAGCGTCTCGGCCAGCGGCACGCCGCCGCGCCAGTGCAGCAGGTACAGGTCGATACGGTCGGTGCCCAGCCGCGCCAGGCTGCGCTCGCAGGCACGCTGCACCTCGGCGCGTCCGGCATTGTGGGGATAGACCTTGCTGACGATGACGACTTCGTCGCGCCGGCCGGCGATCGCCGCGCCCACCACCCGCTCGGCCCCTCCTTCGCCGTACATCTCGGCGGTGTCGATCAGCGTGATGCCGAGGTCCATGCCCAATTGCAGCGCGGCTACCTCGTCGTTCCTGCGGGCCGGATCTTCGCCCATGTACCACGTGCCCTGCCCCAGCCGGTGACCTGCGATTGGATTCATATGCCGAATGCTCCCGCGGAAAGTGTGTAGGTGAATGCAAACAGGAACAGCACGAAGAACAGCAGCAGGACCAGCGTGACGATGCCGGCGGTCCTGGCCGGTATGACCTTCGGCAGCCATGTGGCGAACGCGTCGAACCCGACCGACAGCAGCAGCACCGCCAGCGGTGCCTGCCAGTACAGCAGCGCGGCCACCAGGCCCTGCTCCAGCGCGTTCCAGCCGATGTAGCCCTTCAGCACGATGCCCGGCGCCACGAAAGTGAACGCGGCAGCCGCCACGTGCATGACGGCCTTGAACAGCAGGAAGGCGCGCGGCGACGGCGGCGCATCGCGCAGCACGTTGCCGAAGAAGTAGCGGACGCCGGATCGCGGCCCGGCGGCGGCCAGCACCGCCAGGCCCAGCGCGAACGGCACCAGGGCGCACAGCCAGAGCACCAGCATCGACGCCGGCGGCAGGTAGGAAGCATCGAGCAGGATCGCCAGCGGCGGCGGCTCGCCGAGCGCCGCGACGCGGAACATGGCCAGCAACTGCACCGCCAGCAGGGATGCCACGCACAGCTTCAGCACGAAGCCGGCGCGGGGAATGAACATCAGGCCTTCGGCCACTACGAGAAAGATCGCAGTGGCCAGCAGCAGGCGCCAGGGAAAAGTACCCAGCAGCGCGATGGCGGCGGCGCCGGCCTGCAGGATGTCCGCCAGCGCCATCGGCTCGTTAGCCCTCGATGCGGCGCGCCGAGTTGGCGGCCCAGCGGTACAGGCTCACGAGGATCGCGGCCGCCACGGCCAGCGCGATCAGCATGCCGGTCGATTCCTCGACGCCGGCACCGAAGGCCAGCGGTTCGGCCGTTCCGGACAGCACGATCATCGCGGCCAGCGCCACGTTGAACAGGCTCTCGCCGACGATGAAGCCGGACATCACCAGCACGCCCACGCGGGAAGCGGCTTCGCCGTAGGTCTTGCCACGCAGGGATTTCTCGAAGTAATAGCCGGCCACCGCGCCGACCACCACCGGCGCCGTGACGGCGGACGGCAGGTAGACGGCCAGGCCCACGCCCAGCGGCGGCAGGCTGTATTTGCCATGGCTCGATTTCTTCAGGAAGAAGTCGATCGCCACCAGCACCAGGCCGATGACAGCGCCCCAGCCGATCAGGTGCCACGGCAGGTCGCCGCCGATCACGCCGCGCGCCAGCGTGGAGATCAGGGTTGCCTGCGGCGCGGCCAGCGGCTGGTCGGAAATGGCGTTCTGGTTCGGCGCGCCGGCAAAGCCGTAGGCGTGATTGAGCAGGTCCAGCACCGGCGGCACCACGCAGGAACCGGCGAACACGCCGATGATCAGCGCCACCTGCTGCTTCCACGGCGTGGCACCGACCAGCTGGCCGGTCTTCAGGTCCTGCAGGTTGTCGTTGCCGATGACGGCCACCGCCAGCACGACGGTGGTGACGAACAGCGCGAACGCGATCAGCGCCTTCGCGGTGTCCGGGCCCAGTACTTCGCGGCCGACGAAGCCGATCGAGGTGGCGGCGCCGAGGATGGTGAGGATCGCGATGCCGGACACCGGCGAATTCGACGAGCCGATCAGGCCCGCCATGTAGCCGCACACTGCCGCGGCCAGCAGGCCGGCGACCAGGATATAGCCGATACCGACGATGACCAGCGGGGTGGCGATCGACGCCAGTACGCCGCCTTCCAGGAAGGCGGACAGCAGCCAGCCGGCCGGCACCATCGCGATCAGGGTGATGAGGCCGACGATGAAGATCGGCATGTCGCGTTCCACGCGCGGCACCTCGGCGCCGCCGTGCTTTGCCGCGCGCGAGGCGTCCAGCGCCGACTTCAGGCCGCCGAACACGGGCTTGGCCAGCGTGGCCAGCGTGACGATCGCCGCGGCACCGATCGTGCCCGCGCCCATCATGCGCACCTGCGTGCTCCACACGCCCAGCGCGTGGTCGGCGATCGACGTGCCGGCGGCCATCGGCGTGGCGGCCGTGAGGATCGGCACCAGGATGCCCCAGGCGATGACGAGGCCGGCCAGCATCGCGATGCCGACCGTGATGCCCATCAGGTGGCCGGCGCCGATCAGCGCCAGCGAGGTCGATGCCCCCAGCCCGGTGGCGGCGCTGCCGCTGCCGAAGCGGAAGTAGTACGCCACCTCGTGCGACACCAGCTTGGCGCCGGCCAGCGCGGCAAAGCCCGCCGATGTCAGCGTGCCCAGCACCACGGCCTTCAGGCCGGCCTTGCCTTCCTGCGCCCCGGCGCGCGACTGCGTGCCCACTTTCAGCACTTCGGCCGCGGCCACGCCTTCCGGATACGGCAGCTTCGACTGCGACACCAGCGCGCGGCGCAGCGGGATCGTGTACATCACGCCCAGCACGCCGCCGATCGCGCAGGCACCGAAGGTGGGCCAGAACGGGATCTCGGCCCACCAGCCGATCATCAGCAGGCCGGGCAGCACGAAGATCACCGACGCCAGCGTGCCGGCAGCCGAGGCGATCGTCTGCACGATATTGTTTTCCTGGATCGTCGCATCCTTGAAGGCGGACAGCAGCGCCATCGAGATGACGGCGGCGGGGATCGAGGTGGCGAACGTGAGGCCGACTTTCAGGCCGAGATAGACTTGCGCGGCCGTGAAGACCAGCGTGATCAGGATGCCGAGGAGGATCCCCCGGACCGAAAATTCTAGTGGATTGGACGAAGAGGGTTGGCTCATCCTGGTTTCTCCCGGTGGCCCGGATTTGTGATCCAGGATTTGTTATTGGGTGCTGAGTTAGGTACCAAATGCTGGGCGGGATATTACGACAGATTCACCGTCGCGCCAATGATCGTTGGCGCATATTGAAATGCAGTGCTTACCGGGGATGGGGGATGGGTTCTTCCCCGCTCAATCGTCGTCGTTCGGATCGAGCTCGGGGAACATCACGCTGGTAAAGCCGAACTTCGTGAAATCCACGATCCGCGCCGGGTACAGGATGCCGTGCAGGTGGTCCACCTCGTGCTGCACCACGCGGGCATGGAAGCCGTCGGCATCGCGCGAGATGGGCTTGCCGTGCTGGTCGAAGCCTTCGTAATGCAGCCGCGTGTAGCGCGGCACACTGCCGCGCAGGCCGGGCACCGACAGGCAGCCTTCGAAGCCCTCTTCCTTCTCTTCGCCCAGCGGGGTAAGCACGGGATTGATCAGCACCGTTTCCGGCACCTGCGGCGCGTTCGGGTAGCGCACGTTCGACTTGAAGCCGAAGATCACCACCTGCAGGTTGACGCCGATCTGCGGCGCGGCCAGGCCGGCGCCGTTCGCCGCGTGCATCGTGTCGAACATGTCGGCGATCAGCGCGTGCAGCGCCGGGGTATTGAAGTCGCGCACCGGGTCGGCCTGCCGCAACAGGCGCGGGTCGCCCATCTTGAGGATGTCGCGGACGGTCACAGCGTCTCGCGCGTCTGCGCCACGTATTCGGCGAACTCGGCGCCCGTTTCCGGGTGCTTCAGGCCCATCGCCAAAGTAGCCTTCAGGTAGCCCAGCTTCGAGCCGCAGTCGTAGCGCTGGCCTTCGTAGCGGTAGGCCAGCACGCGTTCGTGCCTGAGCAGCGCGGCGATGCCATCGGTCAGCTGGATCTCGCCGCCGGCGCCCTTGCCCACCTGTTCGAGGAACTCGAAGATGCGTGCCGACAGCACATAGCGTCCGACCACGGCCAGCGTCGACGGTGCCTTGTCCGGGCTGGGTTTCTCGACGATGCCGGACACCAGCTCCAGCCGCTCGCGGTACGGCGATGCGCTGACGATGCCGTACTGGCGGGTGTTCTCGCGGGGGACTTCCTGCACCGCCAGCAGGCTGGCGCGCTCGAATTCGTAGCGTTCGGTCATCTGCGCCAGCACCGGGCGGACGCCCTCCGGCGTATCCATGAAGTCGTCGGCGAGCAGCACGGCGAACGGCTCGTTGCCGACGATCGGGCGGGCGCACAGCACCGCGTGGCCCAGGCCCAGCGGCGCGGACTGGCGGATGTAGATGCAATTGACATTCTTCGGGATCACGTTCTGCACCAGTTGCAGCAGTTGCTGCTTCTGTGCCGCCTCCAGTTCCGCTTCCAGCTCGTACGCCGTGTCGAAATGATCCTCGATCGCGCGCTTGTTGCGGCCCGTGATGAACACCATGTCCGTGATGCCGGCGGCCACCGCCTCCTCGACCGCGTACTGGATCAGCGGCTTGTCGACGATCGGCAGCATTTCCTTCGGCTGCGCCTTGGTCGCGGGCAGGAAGCGGCTGCCGAGGCCGGCGACGGGGAAAACGGCTTTACGGATCTGGTTCATCCAGTTTTTCTCTCAAAAAAATGTTTCCCAAAACCGGGGTCTGACCCCGGTTTTGGGTAATTGTTTGCCCAGCATTGCCAGCAGGTTGCTGCGTCCAGGATCGTAACGCCCACTTCCTCGGCTTTTGCATGTTTCCAAAAACTGGGGTCAGACCCCGGTTCTGGGTAACTATTTCCCCAGCAGTGTCAGCAGGGCGGCCTCGTCCAGCACCGTGACACCGAGTTCCTCCGCTTTCGCGAGCTTGCTGCCCGCGTCCGCGCCGGCCACCACATACGAGGTCTTTTTCGAGACGGAGCCGGAAACCTTGCCGCCGGCCGCCTCGATCATCGCGCCCGCGGCATCGCGGGACAGGGTCGGCAGCGTGCCGGTCAGGACGAAGGTCTTGCCGGACATCGGTCCCTCTTCCGCTTCCGCCGCGGTCTCCGGCAGTTGCGCCAGCAGTTCGGCGCGCAGCGCGGCAAGCGCCATCAGCGTGTCCCGGTTCGCCTGCGACGCCATCCACTCCTCGAGCGACGCGGCGACGGTGGCGGGCAGGCCGAACACATTGAATACCTTCAGGAAGGCCAGCGCTTCGAGCGTCATGCCATCGGCCAGCAACTGCCTGGCGCGCGGTTCCGTCAGCTTCGGGATGCCCAGCGCGGCCAGCAGCGCCACTTCGTCGAGCTTCTCGCGCAGCTGCGCTTTCGGCGCGTGCTCGCCCTGCGGCGCGACACCGGCGGCCAGCAGCGCGTCGATTGCCGCCTGGTTCTTCTCTTCGGCGAAGAAGTCGGCGATCGATTCGGCCACGGTTCCGCCGATGTCCGGCAGCACGCGCAGCAGTGCGGCCGGCGCGCGGCGCACCAGGGCAAAGCTGCCGAGCCACTCGGCCAGTGTCTTGCCGGTCGATTCGCCGACATGCCGGATGCCCAGCGCGAACAGCAGCCGTTCCAGCGGCGGCTTCTTGCTGGCCTCGATCGCGGCAAGCAGGTTGTCGGCCCAGCGGGTGGCGACCTTGCCTTGCTTGACGGTCTCCGGCGTGGTGCCGTCGCGTTCGTCCGCGGCCAGCTTCATGCGCAGCAGGTCGTCCAGCGTCAGCCTGTAGAGGTCCGCCACGCCGTGCACCAGGCTGCATTCGACCAGGCTGTCGATGTAGCGGTCGCCCAGCCCTTCGATGTCCATCATGCGGCGGCCGGCGAAGTGGCGGATCGCTTCCTTGCGCTGCGCCGCGCACGTGAGGCCGCCGGAGCAACGGGCGATCGCCTCGCCTTCCTCGCGCACCACGTGGGAGCCGCACACCGGGCAGGTGTTCGGCAGCACGTAGGCCGCCGGTTCGGGCACCGGGCGCTTGTCCAGCACCACCGCCAGCACTTCGGGGATCACGTCGCCGGCACGGCGCACGATGACGGTATCGCCCACGCGCACGTCCTTGCGGCGCACTTCGTCTTCGTTGTGCAGCGTGGCGTTGGTGACAGTGACGCCGCCGACGAACACCGGCACGAGCCGCGCGACCGGCGTGATGGCGCCGGTGCGGCCGACCTGCACTTCGATCGCCTGCACGGTGGTCAGCGCTTCCTCGGCGGCGAATTTATGCGCCAGCGCGAAGCGCGGCGCGCGCGACCGGAAGCCCAGGGTACGCTGGTCCTCGACCCGGTTGACCTTGTAGACGACGCCGTCGATCTCGTACGCCATCGCCGGGCGCGCCCTGCCGACCCGCGAGTAAAAGGCCAGCAGGCCGTCCTTGCCCTGCACGACGGCGCGCTCCCGGTTCACCGGCAGGCCCAGCTCCGCATACCAGTCGAGCAGGCCGGAGTGGGTTTCCGGCATGTCCGCGCCAACGAGTTCGCCGATGCCGTAGGCGAAGAAGCGCAGCTTGCGCTGCGCCGTGATGCGCGAGTCGAGCTGGCGCAGCGCGCCGGCGGCGGCATTGCGCGGATTGACGAACTCCTTCTGGCCCGCAGCGCGCTGGCGCTCGTTCATGGCGGCGAAATCGGCCTTGAACATCAGCACTTCGCCGCGCACCTCCAGCACCGCGGGCAGGTCGTTGCCCTGCAGGCGCAGCGGGATCGACTTGATGGTGCGGATGTTCGCCGATACGTCCTCGCCGGTATAGCCGTCGCCGCGCGTGGCGGCCTGCACGAACACGCCGTTCTCGTAGCGCAGGTTGATGGCCAGGCCATCGAACTTCAGCTCGGCCGCGTAATCGATCTGCGGGGCATCGAGGCCCTCGCGCACGCGGCGGTCGAAGTTTTCGATGTCCTCGTCCGTGAAGCCATTGTTCAGCGACAGCATCGGCACCACGTGCGTGACGGCGGCGAACTGCCCCAGCGGGGGCGCGCCGACACGCTGCGTGGGCGAATCCGGCAGCGCCAGCTCGGGGTGGTCCTGTTCGAGCTGCTGCAGCTCGGCGAACAGCTTGTCGTACTCGGCGTCCGGAATGGTGGGCGCGTCGAGCACGTGGTAGGCGTGCAGGTGCCGGTTCAGTTCCGCCGTCAGCCATGCGGCCCGCTCGGCGGGGCTTTGCAGTTCTTCGCTCATGTTGCCTGAATACCTGGAATCAGTTGAACAGCCGCATCGCGCGCGTGGAACCAGCTGGAATGTCGGAACTTTCCATGTCGGCGTAGAACTCCTTCACCTGGCCGGCGATCTCCGCGATCGACGCATCGGACAGCGGCTGGTTGTAGTCGTCGACGATGATCGCGTCCAGGCGCTGCACCAGCGACCTGGCGCAGGAGATCATGGCGCCGAAGCCGTCGCGGGCCGGGACCACGCAGGGCACGTCCAGCAGCAGCGTCAGGCGGCCGGTGGTTTCCTCGGCCGGCGAGACGTTGGTCGACAGCGTGAACAGCTGGCCGCCCTCGCCGTCCGGCATCACGAAGCGGCCGTCCGGGCGCAGGTCGAAGCCCTGCTTTTCCAGCGCGCCGACCAATGTGGTCACATCCCACGGCGCGCCGTTGGCGGCCAGGTTCACGCCCAGCTGGGCATCGTGCGCGGCCACGAAGCGATGCAGGTTGCGCGCCTCGGCCATCACTTCCATCATGTCGGGGATCTGCGGCTCGGCGCCGATCTCGTCGGCCACGGTGCGCAGGCGCGTCACCAGCTCGGAGTATTCCAGTTCGTTCAAGGCCGTGGTGCGGCTGGCCAGCTGCACGCCGCCCTGCAGCTTCGTGTAGACGACGCCATGACGGATCGCTTCCCAGTCGCCGGACACCGCCAGGCCCACGAAATGCACCGGCTTGTTGCCGACCAGGCGCAGCTTGTGCAGCGCCGGCAGCAATTTCTCGCCGCGCATCGGTGCCGCCATGTCCAGCGGCAGCAGGCAGTCGATCAGCGGATCGACCAGCGCCGCCGTGGCAAGTTCGGACGGCGCCACCGCCGCCGGCATCACCGGTTCGGCAACCGGCGCGGGGGCCGGCGCAGGAGCGGGTGCAGGGGTGGGGGCAGATGCAGATGCAGGTGCAGGTTCAGGTGCATCCACGGGTGCCGCGGCTGCCGCCGGTGCGGCGCCAACGGGAGCCGCCGGCTGGACCGAGTCTTCCGGCACGCCGGCCGACGGCTCGACACGCTGCACGTCGTCGGCCACCACGCTCGGCGCCACCGGGTCCTCGTGCGGCGGCTTGCCGTAGGCGCCCGAACCGGCATCGACCATCGGCACGTCGCCCAGCGTGAAGCTCGGTTCCGCCCGCGCACCGGCCGGCGCATGGACCGGCGCCTGCACGGGCACATCGGCATGCACGTGTACCGGCGCATGCGCGCGATCGAGCGAGGGCTCGAGGCCGGCGGCATCGAAGGCCGGCTCCTCGGTGCGCATCAGCACATCGTCGTGTTCGGACGCGAAGGCCCGCTCGACGCTCTTCTTGGCCTTGTGCTCCTGCCACTTGTTATAGATGAATACACCGGCAACGAATACGCCGGCGGCCGCGATCAAGCTGGTCTGAAAATCTGTCATGCTGCTTTTGCCTCGGTAGCGAAATTGGCGGCGGCTTCCATATCCACCGCCACGATGCGCGATACGCCCTGCTCCTGCATCGTCACACCGATCAGTTGAGTGGCCATCTCCATCGCGATCTTGTTATGCGAGATGAAGAGGAATTGGGTCTGGTCGGACATGCGCTTCACCATCCTGCAGAAACGTTCCGTGTTGGCGTCGTCCAGCGGTGCATCGACTTCGTCGAGCAGGCAGAACGGCGCCGGATTCAGGCGGAACATCGAAAACACGAGCGCCGTTGCCGTCAGCGCCTTTTCGCCGCCCGACAGCAGGTGGATCGTCGCGTTCTTCTTGCCCGGCGGTTGCGCCATCACCTGCACGCCGGAGTCGAGGATCTCGTCGCCCATCATGATCAGTTTAGCCTGTCCGCCGCCGAACAGGATGGGGAACAGTTCGGAAAAGTGTCCGTTGACCTTGTCGAACGTTTCCTGCAACAGGTCGCGCGTTTCCTTGTCGATCTTCTGGATCGCGTCTTCCAGCGTGCCGATCGCTTCCAGCAAGTCGCGGTTCTGCGCGTCCAGGAAATTCTTGCGCTCGGATGCCTGGGCCAGTTCGTCGAGCGCGGCCAGGTTGACGGCGCCCAGCGCGGCGATCGCGTTGGTCAGCCGCGTCACCTCCGCCTGCAGGTACTGCGCCTTCATGTCCGGCTGCAGCCTGGCGGCCAGCGCGGATTCGTCCGCCTGCACTTCGGCCAGCTGCTGGGCGAACTGCTCCTGGTTCAGCCGCGCCGCCTGTTCCTTCAGCTGCATCTCGGTGATGCGGTCGCGCTGCGGCTGCAGGCTGCGTTCGCCCGTCATGCGCGCCTCTTCGGCGTGACGCAACTGCTGGCTGACCTGGTCCAGCTCATGGCGCGCATCGGCCAGCGCGCGTTCCTGCTGCGTGCGGCGGTCCAGCAGTTCCTGCAGGCCCTCGTGCGCGCTGCCGGACTCCAGGCCGGCCAGTTCCAGCTCGCCGGCGCGCAGGCTCTCGGCCACCTGGGCGGCCTGCGTGGTGGCGGTGGCGATGTTGCGGCGCAGTTCGTCGATGCGGCTACGCGCGGATTTTTCCGCGAACTCCGCTTCCTGCGCGCGGCGTTCCAGGTCGCGCAGCGCCTCGCGGGCGTCGGCCAGGCGGCTCTCGACGCGCAGGAAGCCTTCCTGCCCTTCCTCGTGCGCACCCTGCAGTTCGGCCAGTTCCAGGTCGAGCTGCTCGAACTTTTCTTCCGATTCCAGCCTGGCCTGCGCCTGCTCCGCTTCCTGCGCGGCGATTTCGGCGAGATCGCCCTCGATCTGCGTGCTGCGCTGGGCGAAGCGCGCCTCGATCTCGGACAGTTTCACCACGTCCAGCTGCAAGGCATGCACGGACGAGGTCAGCGCGCCGTTTTTCTGGCGCAGCTCGGCCAGCAGGCGCGCATGGTTCGTCAGCGCCGCGTCGGCACGCACCGCGCGGGTGCGCGCTTCCTCGGCCAGCATGGCCTGGGCGCGCAGTTGCTTGGCGATGTTGTCGATCTCCTGCTGGCGGCCCAGCATGCCTTCCTGCTCCGAGTCGGCGGCATGGAAACGCACGCTCGACTGGGTGATCACGTGGCCCTGGCGCGTGACGAAGCAGCTTCCCGCCGGCAGGTGCGCACGGCTGGAAAACGCCTGCGCCGTATCC
The DNA here is from genome assembly GCF_055502615.1 of Pseudoduganella sp. jia 9. Taxonomy (NCBI): domain Bacteria; kingdom Pseudomonadati; phylum Pseudomonadota; class Betaproteobacteria; order Burkholderiales; family Oxalobacteraceae; genus Pseudoduganella; species Pseudoduganella sp. jia 9. The sequence goes on from NZ_JBUPWE010000013.1 coordinate 66,748, forward strand.
TCGGCCACGAATACGCCGTGCAGCCAGTCCTGCAGCACGCCGCGCAGGCCGGGATCGTTCAGCTTCAACAGGTCGAGCAGCGGCTTGAAGCCCAGCGGCGCGGCCGCCGGCGGCGCGCTGGTGACGGGCGCAAACAAGGCCAGCTTGGCTGGCGGCGCGTCGCCCATGAAGTGCTTTGCCCAGTCCAGGTTCGACACCTGCAAGGCGCCGGTGCGCTCGCGCAGCACCGATTCCACTGCCGCTTCCCAGCCCGGTTCGATGGCCAACTGCTGCCACAGCCGCGGCAGCTCCTCCAGGCCGTGCTTCTTCAGCCAGGGCATGACCTTGCCCTGTGTCTGCACCCGCTCCTGCAACTGGCGCAGCGCGTTGCCACGCGCTTCCAGTTGCGCGCTGGTCGCCGTTTCGGCCTGCACGGCGGCCTGCGCAGAGCGGCGTTCCTCTTCCAGGCGCGGCTGCTGTTCCAGCGCTTCTTCCAGCTGCATGCCCACTTCTTCCAGCGCCTGCTGCTTTTCCTCGAGCTGATAGCGCAGGTTTTCCAGGTGCGCAGCATCCGGCATCGCCAGGCCGTTCTTTTCCTGCTGCAGGCGTTCGCGCCGCGTCGCCAGGCCGGACAGGATGTTCGATGCATTGCGCTGGTGCGCCGATTCCAGCTCCAGCTGCTGCTGCACCTGCATGATGCGGGCGCGCGATTCGCCTGCCTTTTCCTGCCCTGCGCGCCACTCCGCTTCCAGCAGCGGCAGCAGTTCCGCCTTCTGCTCGGCCAGCATGCGCGATTCCTCGACCTTGGCGGCCAGCTCCTCGAGGTTGAATTCCGCTTCCTCGACCTGGCCGCGGTACTCCCCGGCCTGGCGTTCCCACTGGTCGCGCTGGGCGGTCAGGGTGGCCAGCTGCTGCTGCAGCCGCGTGCGCGATTCCACCACATACTTGATCTGCGCTTCGAGGCTGCCGATGTCGGCATTGGTCTGGTACAGGGCGCCCTGCGCGGTGTGCAGGCGGTCGCCGACGGCAAAGTGGGCCTGCCGCATCTGTTCCAGCGTCAGCTCCACGTTGCGCAGCTGCGCGGTATCGCGTTCCAGGTCGGTCTGCGCCTGCAGCATCTCGGCGAACCAGCGCGCCTGCTCGGCCTGCGCCTCGTTGCGGCGCAGCAGCCACAGCAGCTTCTGCTTTTCATCCTGCTCGGCCTGCAGCTGGTGGAACCGGAGGGCGATGGCGGCCTGGCCTTCGAGCTTTTCCAGGTTGCCGGTCAGTTCGCGCAGGATGTCTTCCACGCGCAGCAGGTTGTCGCGTGTGTCGTGCAGGCGGTTTTCCGTTTCGCGGCGGCGCTCCTTGTACTTCGAGACGCCGGCGGCTTCCTCGAGGAACACGCGCAGCTCTTCCGGCCGCGATTCGATGATGCGGGAGATCATGCCCTGGCCGATGATGGCGTACGCGCGCGGCCCGAGGCCGGTGCCGAGGAAGATGTCCTGGATGTCGCGCCGGCGCACCGGCTGGCTGTTGATGTAGTAGGTGGACGTGCCGTCGCGCGTGAGCGTGCGCTTGACGGCGATCTCGGCATACTGGCCCCACTGGCCTGAAGCCTTGCCGTCGTGGTTGTCGAACACCAGTTCGACCGACGCGCGGCCGGCCGGCTTGCGGTGCGTGGAACCGTTGAAGATCACGTCCTGCATCGATTCGCCGCGCAGCTCGGAGGCTTTCGATTCGCCCAGCACCCAGCGCACCGCGTCGATGATGTTCGACTTGCCGCAGCCGTTCGGCCCTACCACGCCTACCAGCTGCCCCGGCACCTGGAAATTGGTAGGATCGACGAACGACTTAAATCCCGACAATTTAATGGATGATAGACGCACGAAGGAAAATGAACTTTGCCCGGCAGGCTGGTTGCAAAGGCGCTTATCATACCATCGCGCGCAACGGCTCTGGACAAAATCGCACTATTGCGTTCGCTGCTAAATGGCCTGCCTCATGTGCAGCACGCGCTTGCGGTCCGGCTCCAGCTTCCACTTGTGCTGGACCGGTTCGTTACCGGACAGGTGAACGGCCACCTCGCGCACCCACTGCTCGGCCGGCACCGGCTTGGTGAACGGCATCACTGCCACCAGCGGCAGGCACAGCGCAACCAGGATGCGCCCGACGACGGCCGGCTGCTCGCTGCGCGCGGTTGCGATGAAGGCGGCGGCCACCGCCAGGCCCACGGCGCCGCCAAGCAGCACCTCGGACATCGAATGGGCCAGCACCGGAACGCGCGAAAGGCTGATCAGCCCGGCCAGCAGCACGCCCACGGCCAGCGCCACATGACGGACGGCCGGCCGCGCCTTCAAAAACATCAAGTAGAAAACCACGGGATAAACGGCGCAGGCGCGCATCGCGTGGCCGGACAGGCCGGCAAACTTCCATTCCGGGATGCCGATGCCCCAGCCGTACCAGGCCACCTTGGTGGCGACGACGAGCAGCATGCCGATCCCGAACAGCAGGCACCAGGACAGCGACAGGCGCCATGTGCGCCCGGCCAGCAGCCAGACGGCCACGGCGATGCCGAGCGGCCCCGTCACACTCATGCCTCCCAGCGCCGACAGCGCCATCCACAACATCGTCATCGATTCGTTTCCTCTTGTTTAGCCGCACCGTTTATACCACAAACAATTGCCTTATTGCAATTTTTGTGGCAATTGCAGTGCCTGCAGCGGAGCCGGCAGAGTAGAGGCTCCACATTAGATTCTTCTTAAACTTGCCAGTTCGATCATGCCGGGTGGCGATCAGGCGGCGGCCGTATCCCTGTCGGCGGCGGGATCGTTGACCGCCAGCGCCCGCGACAGCGCTCGCACCACGACGCCGTCGGTATGCAGCACCGTCGCCGCTCCCGCGTGCAGCCGTTGCGCCAGCGCTTCGGCCGGCAGCGAGAACGCTTCTTCGCGCGCGCCATTGGAGAAGATGTACAGCGTGCGAAGAGGACTGATCCATGCCAGCTTCACCCTGCGCGGCCCGCCTTCCTCCGCGAATTCGAACCAGGTGCCGCGCGCCAGGCCGGCCAGTTCCTCTTCCGGCGCCGGCGACGACGCCGACGGGACCGGCCGTTCCGCTTCGGCCGCCCGTGCCAGGCGGCGTTCGGCGGCCAGTTGCGCGGCCTGCATGGATAGTTCGATGCGCCGCTCGGCCGACATGTCCAGCGGCGCGCGCACGATGGACGCGTGGCAGTCGGCCAGTTCGGCGAAAAAGCGCAGCCGCTCGGCATCCTGCCACCGGATGACATCGAGCCACCGGTTCAGCGTGGCGAGCAGCCCGGGCAGCCTGGCGATCAGCTGCCTGCGTTCGTCGCCAGCCAGTGTCGGCCGAACGCTCCACAGCAGGTCGTCCATCGCCTGCGTGGCGTGGCGCACGGCGCCGGGCTTGTCGTCATCGATGCTGTATGCGACCGTCAGCACGTCGGTCCACTTGTTTTCCAGGAAGGCCTCGACCACGGCCACCACTTCGCCGGTACCGACGCGCAGCGCCACGGCGTCGCGGGCGGCGCGGCGGGCCGTGGCCGTCCTCTCCTGCTTCAGCGCGGCGGCCACCGGCACCGCGAGCGCGGCGGCGGCATCCGCCTCCTCCTGCTTCAACGCCGCTTCCAGCTCGCGCACCGCCCGGGTGAAAGCCGCCACGCCCGCCTCGTCGTCGCCGGCGGCAAGGTCGACGCTGCGGCGCATGGCCTGGAACTGGCGGTCGTCGCGCCGGCCCGCGCCGCGCAGCGTGCGCTCCCAGCCCATGCGCGACAGCAGTTCGAGCAGCTTGCGCGCCGGATGCGCCGCGTCAAAGAAGAAATCCTTGTCGGCCAGCGCCGCCTTCAGCAACGGCAGTTGCAGCAGCTGCAGCAGCTCGCGGCTTTCCGATGAAATCGCCTGGTCCGCCGACACGGTATCGAACACGGCGCCCAGCAGGTCGATCGCGCCCTCGTCGGCGCGCGACAGCATGCCTTGCGGGGCATTGCGCTTGAGCGACGACAGCGGAACGGCGCTTGTCCCATCGCCATGTGGCACGCCCGCCAGCCAGTGCAGCAGATGGGGAGGCAGCGCGCCGCCCGGGCCCTGCGCGGATTCACACGCCGGGTGCAATGGCGCATCCTCCGCTCCGGCCTGCCCGAAAAACGCCCGCAACTGGCTGGCCAGCCGGGCTTCGCGCCGGGCGTCGTGTGCCTGTTCCCGGATACCCTGCCGTGCCCACGGCCGGCCTGGCGGCAGCGACAGCACGCCATGCCGTTCCAGTGCACCGTTCAGCGCAGCGTAAATGCCGCCCAGGTCGTGGAAGCAGTCCACCTGCACCAGTCCCAGCACGGCGGCCGCACTGCCCTCCTCGCCGTCGAAGCCGGCCCACGCCTGGTGCAGCGCGGCGAGGAACACTTCCGGCCGGAACGGGTTGCTGCGCAGGGCATGGCGTTCGAACAGCTGCGCGAGGCGGGCATTCAGCATGGCCAGCGCATCGGCATGTGCGACATCGAACGGCCGGGCGCTGGCGGCGAGGGCCACGCGCTGGTCCATCTCTTCGTAAGGCACCAGTGCCAGCGGCTGCTCCACGTCGCGCGGCTGCGGCGCCAGCTGGGCCAACTCATCGCGCAGTGCCCGCTCCAGCGCGCCGGTCACGAGCGGCAGCAGCGCATGGCCGCGGTCGTGCAGCAGGCCGGCGGCGCGCATGCGGTGGCGCGCGTCCGCCGGTGGCTGGCCCGGCTCCATCAGGCGCGTCGCGAGCTGCGCGCGGAATGCGGCGAAGCCGGCGCCAGCCTGCCGCAGCGCGATGCCGATCGCTTCTTCCAGCACCGCGTGCCGCGGGCTGACGGCCCTCGGTGGCATCGGGGATGGGGTGGAAGTGGACATGGTCGCGGCCGGGTGATCGAAGCCACCATTCTGCCACACACTTTCCACAAAGCAATAGCAGCCCGGAAAGTATCGCTGCATTTGTGGCGTACCGCCACGGCAGAGCTCGCAAGTCCTTGTATTGTCGAGCTTTATTCTTGTGCTGCAAGGCCTTGTCCTACAGGGGCAGACGGCTAATTCCGATATCCGAGGGCTGATCAAAAACGCATCATTTCGCTACCGGAGTCGCATCCGGGAAACCCCAGCGCACCGAAGTGCAAACGGTTTCGCCCATGCGCGTTCGGCCCCGTGTTCCCCTCTCCAATCGAAAGGAAAGCAAAATGGCTTCGAATCAGAAAAGTGGTGGCAACAAGCAGGGTTCTTCCTCTTCGGGCAGCTCGAAGCAGTCCGGCAACCAGGGTTCCCGCTCAGGCGGCACCCAGGGCGGCACGCCGGAGCAGCACGCCGAGGCCGGCCGTCAAAGCCACAAGAACGACAGCAAGAAGTCCAGCTCGCGCGGCAAGTAAGGACGCCAATCAGGGCGCAAACCAGGACGCCAGCAAGGGCGCGGGTACGAGCGCAGGCGCGCGGCGGCCAGACTACCGGCATCCGCAACGGGATGCCTCCCCATGAGAAGGGCTTGGAAAGGTAGCGCCGTTCCAAGCTCTTTTCTCGTGCCTGCCCGATTCGGCCCCCGGGTTCAGTCCCGTAGTGCCGCTTTGTGCCCCTGCCCTGTGACCCTGCCCTGTTTTGCGCTGCTGGCCTGGTCAGATATTGGTGACCCGCTTGCCTTTCGGCGGCCGGAAGTTGCGCACCTCGTTGACCAGCCCGACTTTCGCCGCATCGCTCGCGGTCAGGTGCAGGTCGGCGTGGGCATGCACGAGCCAGTGTTCTTCCGACAGTTGCACATGTTGGCGCAGGATCGATTCGGTACGCGCATCGTCGGCCTGCAAACCTTCGACAATGATGCGCAGCGCATCCGGCCGGGCGCCGGAGGGCGCGCTGGCATGCGACTTGTGCACCATGAACCGCCCGGTCTCGCTGGCATAGCGCTCCTCGCCCGCCAGGAACAGGATCACAGCGATCGATGCCACGGCGCCGCCGTTGTACATCACGACCTTGATCGGCAGGTTCGACAGGTAGTTGTACAGGCACAGCCCGTCGCTGACATACCCGCCGTTCGACTGCAGCAGGATGTGGGCAGTCTCCACGCCATCTTCCGTCATGTCCGCCACCGCCTCGAACACGCGGTGCACCATATCGCTGTTCACATCTCCCGACAGCGTGAACCACGCCGCGCCATCCAGCTTTTGCTTATCCTCGCTCATGTTTTTTTACCCTCAAAGAACGGTGTTCGCCATTCTAGCGCACCACCCTTTTTCGGGCCGCACGACCGGGCGCGGGTGGTGTTGCAAGGCGTTGCTGCTAGTCACATGACTCTGCGATAGCGCAAGATTGTCCATAGTTTCCATAAGCAAATTCGACTGGTACAGCGTGGTGCATAACGGTCGCCGCCTGGCGTGGCAATCCATGATGTAGTTCCCAGGGCACGTTCCACGACAACGAGAAGCACGTCCCCCGCCCCGGTGCGCCAACGCAAATTCACCAAGGCTTTCCGGTTGTAACTTGGGTGACTCACTTCCCTCCCGGCGGGCCGCCATGAACAAGTCAACCTCCCTCTATCTGGATGTCATGCGCCTTGCCGCGGCGCTGCTGCTGTTCATCGTTCATGCCAACTACCTGATACCGGATGGCCTGCCGGGCCTCTGGTACCTGTCCGGTCTCGGCGCCGAGGCGGGAACGGTGTTTTTCGTGCTGTCCGGATTCGTCATTGCGCATGTCGTGGCGACGCGTGAATTCCGGGCGGCCGACTATCTGGCCGCGCGGTTTTCGCGGCTGTACAGCGTGGTGCTGCCGGCGCTGTTGGCCACGGTGGTGCTGGACCTTGCCGGCGCGGCGCTCGATCCTGATGAATATGCCGCATCGATGAAGAACGGTGCGTGGAGCATCGCCGCCAGCCTGGTGTTTGCCAATGAGCTCTGGTTTTCCGCGCTCCGGCCGCTGTCGAATACGCCGTTCTGGTCGCTGGGATATGAATTCTGGTACTACATGATCTATGCCGCGGCACAGTATGTGCCTGGTCGCGGCCGAAAGATCGCTGCCGTATCGCTGGTTTGCCTGATCTGCGGGCCGAAGATCCTGCTCCTGATGCCGGTGTGGCTGCTTGGCGTGGCGGCTTACGCGCTCAGCGGCAAATTCCGGCTGACGCGCCCAGCTGCCGCGATGCTTGCCATCGCCAGCGCGGGCGGGCTGCTGCTGCTGGTACTGACGGGGGTCAAAGCGCAATGGCATGCATACACCATTGCCGCGCTGGAGGAACCGGCGCGGATGCTGGGTCCATCCAGCCATGTGCTGTACAGGCTTGTTTTTGGGCTCCTGGTATCGCTCCACGTGCTCGCCATGATCACGCTGGCACCGACGTTCGACGCGGTGTGGCGGGTCAGCGGGCGTGCAGTACGCGCCGCATCGGCATATACCTTTGCCATCTACCTGCTCCACTTCCCGATCCTGAAGTTCCTGGCAGTGGCCAGTGCGACAGCGGGTCTGGGCACCCTGCGCTTTCCCGTCATCTTCGTGCTGTCGTTCCTGTCGATCGCCGTGCTCAACGGGGCGTGCGACCGGCTCAAGCCGGTGTTGAAGAAGCGGCTGCAGGACGGGTTCGTCAAGCTGGCCAGCGTTCGCGCTGCCACGGCGGAACCGGGTCTGCGGAAAGCCGCAACGAAAAGTGCCGGGAAAGTGCGGCAGTAGCGTCGAAGCGCGGTTGCAGCGCCATGCCGGTGCGCGCGGTTGAATGCTTCAGCTCAGGCCCGGCGCTGATGGCCCTGCCAGGACGTCTCCATTCATATGACCAAGACAAACTGTCCGTGCAAGCGTCGGCCAAGCTTTCCTGCTGGCCGGCCTGGCGATATGCGGTGCCTTGTCCCGCCCGCTGCCACCATGGAGGCAGGACGCTCACGCACCTGCCAGATTGACACCCCCTTCTACTTAACTTATAGTCCCGATCCTCGACCGGGAGAGCGCAGCGCCAGCTGCCGCCGAAGGGGCATCACCCAAAAACTCTCAGGCATCAAGGACCGGTCAGGGGTCGCCAGCGCCAGCAATGTGCGCGCGGCCGAAACTCTGGAGAGCGGCACGCTTGCACGGTAACCGGTAAGCTTGCCCACCGAAGGGGCGTGCGGGATCGATGCGTCGAACCGCTATCTCTCAGGTACCGAGGACAGAGGGGTAACGAACAACAGTGGAAAAGCGCTGCCCGCTTCTTCCGTGCCAATGCATGCCGATGCGTGCCATTGCCTGGCTGTTGTGCTGTTAACCCCAACCGAAGTCCGAGGCCCCATGACGCTCAAAGCCACTCCCCTCAACGCAGCCCACCGCGCCCTCGGCGCCCGCATGGTCGATTTCGGCGGCTGGGACATGCCCGTCAACTACGGTTCGCAAATCGAGGAACACCACGCCGTGCGCAGCGACGCCGGCATGTTCGATGTGGCCCACATGTGCGTCGTCGATATCGAAGGCACTGATGTACGTGGCTTCCTGCGCCGCCTGCTGGCGAACAATGTCGACAAGCTCCAGGTCTCCGGCAAGGCACTGTACTCGTGCATGCTGAATCCCGAAGGCGGCGTCATCGACGACCTGATCGTTTATTTCTTCACCGAAAACTGGTTCCGCCTGGTCGTCAACGCCGGCACCGCCGAGAAGGACGTGGCGTGGATGCAGGCGAAGAGCGACGAGTGGCAGGCCGGCCTGACCATCACGCAACGTCGTGACAACCCCGCGAATGCCATGGCCCTGATCGCCGTGCAGGGCCCGAACGCCCGCGCCAGGGTGTGGGAACTGATCCCCCAGGCGAAGGAAGCCACGGCCGAGATGAAGCCATTCAATGTGGCCATCGTCAAGGACACCGCGTTCGGCGAAGCGATGGTGGCGCGCACCGGCTACACCGGCGAAGACGGCTTTGAAATCGGCGTGGCCGCCACGCAGGCCGAGGCGCTGTGGAATGCGCTGGCTGCCGCCGGCGTGAAGCCGGCCGGCCTCGGCGCGCGCGACACGCTGCGCCTGGAAGCCGGCATGAACCTGTATGGCCAGGACATGGACGACGGCGTGAACCCGCTGGACGCCGGCCTGGCATGGACGATCGACCTGGTCTCCGAGCGCGACTTCGTCGGCAAGGCCGCACTGCAGGCCAAGGGCCAGAACGCCCAGTTCGTCGGCCTGATCCTGCGCGAAAAAGGCGGCGTGCTGCGCGCGCACCAGAAAGTCATCGCCGCGGACGGCGCCACGGGCGAGATCACTTCCGGCACCTTCAGCCCCACGATGCAGCAGGCGATCGCGCTGGCGCGCGTGCCGACGGGCGTGCAGCTGGGCGATACCGTGCACGTGGAAATCCGCGACAAGAAGCTGGCCGCCACCGTCGTGAAGCTGCCATTCGTGCGGAACGGTAAAATCCTCGTCGCCTGACCCCTGAATAACATAACCAATCTGGAGCAACACATGAGCAACATTCCCGCAGAGCTGAAGTACACCGAGTCCCACGAGTGGATCCGCAAGGAAGACGACGGCACGATCACGGTCGGCATCACCGAGTTCGCGCAGGACGCGCTGGGCGACATCGTGTTCGTCGAACTGCCGAAAGTCGGCAACAGCTACACGGCGGGCGACGATGCCGCCGTGGTGGAATCCGTGAAAGCCGCTTCCGACATCTATGCTCCGGTGTCGGGCGAAGTCGTCGCCGTCAACGACGCGGTGGCCGGCTCGCCGGAAGCGATCAACGCCAACGCCTATGACGCGTGGCTGTTCAAGATGAAGCCGGCCGATGCCGCCGCGATCGACGGCCTGCTCGACGCCGACGCTTACGGCAAGAACACCGCTTCGTAAATTCCGCAGTACCAGGGCCGGTCCAGCGCCGGCCCTGCATTGCCCCCCGCATTGGCCCCCCGCATTGGCCCCCAATATTGGCCCCTTATTCGGCCCCCTTCACTGGCCCAAGAGATCCTTCATGACCCGTACCAGCCTGACCACCCGCCTTACGTCCCTTGAAGCGCGCGATGCCTTCATCGCCCGCCACATCGGCCCGGACGCCGCCGAACAGCAGCAAATGCTCGACACGCTCGGCTATGCCTCGCGCGCCGCGCTGATCGACGCGATCGTTCCGGAAAACATCCGCAACCGCGCCGCCCTGCCCCTGGGCCAGTTCGCCGAGCCGCTGCCGGAACAGGCCGCGCTGGCGAAGCTGAAGGCCATCGCCGGCCAGAACAAGGTCGTCAAGTCGCTGATCGGCCAGGGTTACCACGGCACGTTCACGCCAGGCGTGGTGCTGCGCAACATCTTTGAAAACCCGGCCTGGTACACGGCTTACACGCCGTACCAGCCGGAGATTTCGCAGGGCCGCCTGGAAGCGATCCTGAACTTCCAGCAGGCGATTACCGACCTGACCGGCATGGGCATCGCCAACGCGTCGATGCTCGACGAAGGCACCTCGGCCGCCGAGGCGATGACGCTGCTGCAGCGTGTCGGCAAGTCGAAATCGAAGCTGTTCTACGTGGCCAGCGACGTGCTGCCGCAAACGCTGGAAGTGATCCGCACCCGCGCCGAGCCGCTGGGCATCGAGGTACGCACCTTCGACCCGGCCGAACTGGCTGGCGTGACCGACGCATTCGGCGTGCTGCTGCAATACCCGGGCGTGGATGGCGCCGTGCGCGATTACCGCGCCGACGTCGAGAAAGTGAAGGCCACCGGCGCGATGATCGTCGTGGCCGCGGACCTGCTGGCCCTCACCCTGCTCACGCCGCCGGGCGAATGGGGCGCGGATGTGGTGGTCGGCAACAGCCAGCGCTTCGGCGTGCCGCTGGGCTTCGGCGGCCCGCATGCCGGCTACATGGCCACCCGCGACGAATACAAGCGCTCGATGCCGGGCCGCCTGGTCGGCGTGACCGTCGACCAGCAGGGCAACATGGCGTACCGCCTGGCGCTGCAGACGCGCGAACAGCACATCCGCCGCGAGAAGGCCACCTCGAACATCTGCACGGCGCAGGTGCTGCTGGCCGTGATCGCGTCGATGTACGCCGTCTACCACGGCCCGCAAGGCCTGGCGCAGATCGCCACCCGCGTGCACCGCTACACCGGCATCCTGGCCGGCAACCTGCGCACGCTGGGCTACAAGGTAACGAACCAGACGTACTTCGACACGCTGACGATCGCCACCGACCGCGCCGAGGCACTGCATGCCGCCGCCGTCGCCAACGGCATCAACCTGCGCCGCATCGATGCGAACCACGTCGGCGTGTCGCTGGATGAAACGGTCGACCGCGACACGCTGGCCGCGCTGTGGTCCGTGTTCGCGACGGGCGTGGCCGATGCGCCCGCCGCGCCGGACTTCGCCGCGATCGCGGAACCGGCGGACGACGCCTTCCCGGCCGAACTGGCACGCGCCACCGAATACCTGACGCACCCGGTCTTCAACCGCTACCACAGCGAAACCGAGATGCTGCGCTACCTGCGCTCGCTGGCCGACAAGGACCTGGCACTGGACCGCACGATGATCCCGCTGGGTTCGTGCACGATGAAGCTGAACGCCACCAGCGAGATGATCCCGGTCACCTGGCCCGAGTTCTCGAACATTCACCCGTTCGCGCCGGAAGACCAGACCGTGGGCTACCGCGAAATGATCGGCCAGCTGGAAGAGATGCTGTGCGCCGTGACCGGCTACGCGGCCGTGTCGCTGCAGCCTAACGCCGGCTCGCAGGGCGAATACGCCGGTCTCCTGGTGATCCAGAAGTACCACCAGTCGCGCGGCGAAGGCCATCGCAACATCTGCCTGATCCCGTCGTCGGCCCACGGCACCAACCCGGCATCGGCCAGCATGGTCAACATGCAGGTGGTGGTCACCGCCTGCGACGAGAACGGCAACGTCGACCTGGCCGACCTGAAGGCCAAGGCCGAGCAGCACAGCAAGAACCTGGCGTGCGTGATGGTGACGTATCCGTCCACCCACGGCGTGTTCGAGGAAGGCATCAAGGAACTGTGCGAGATCGTGCATTCGCACGGCGGCCAGGTCTACATCGACGGCGCCAACATGAATGCGCTGGTCGGCGTGGCCGCGCCGGGCGCGTTCGGCGGCGACGTATCGCACCTGAACCTGCACAAGACCTTCTGCATCCCGCACGGCGGCGGCGGACCGGGCGTGGGCCCGATCGGCGTCGGCGCGCATCTGGCCGAGTTCCTGCCGAACCAGCGTTCCACCGGCTACCAGCGCAACGAGAACGGCATCGGCGCCGTGTCGGCGGCCGCCTACGGCTCCGCCTCGATCCTGCCGATCTCGTGGATGTACATCGCGATGATGGGCGCCGAAGGCCTGACCGCCGCGACGGAAACGGCGATCCTGAACGCCAACTACATCGCCCGCCGCCTTGCGCCGCACTATCCGGTGCTGTACTCGGGCCACGACGGCCTGGTGGCGCACGAGTGCATCCTGGACCTGCGCCCGCTGACCGATGCCACCGGCATCAGCAACGAGGACGTGGCCAAGCGGCTGATGGACTATGGTTTCCATGCGCCGACCATGAGCTTCCCGGTGCCGGGCACGCTGATGATCGAGCCGACCGAATCGGAAGCCAAGGCCGAGCTGGACCGCTTCATCGACGCGATGATCGCCATCCGCGGCGAGATCGCCAAGGTGGAGAGCGGCGAATTCGACAAGGCCAACAACCCGTTGAAATTCGCGCCGCACACTGCCGCGGTGCTCACCGCCGACGAGTGGGACCGCCAGTACAGCCGCTCGACGGCCGCCTACCCGCTGCCGTCGCTGCGCAAGCAGAAGTATTGGCCGCCGGTCGGCCGCGCCGACAACGTGTACGGCGACCGCAACCTGATGTGCGGCTGCGCACCGATCAGCGCCTACGAGTAAGCGTTCGCGCCTGTTCTATAGCGCCTGCTCCATAGCGCCTGCTCTGTATAGAACGCCGTCCGCCGCAAGGCGGGCGGCGTTTTTCATTGGGCCGACCAGTCGGTGGCCACGATCTCGCTGCCGTACAGCTGCCCGTCCATGGTGAAGCGCTGCATTTCCAGCCTGCCGTCCTCGATCGCGGCGGCGTAGATGAACTGGCCGGCCGCGGTCAGCACCGCGCGCCGCCGGGTCAGGCGGAACGGCGGGTTCCAGGCGCCGCACCGCGGCCGCGCCAGCATCCACAGCGCACCATCGGCATCGGCGTAGGCAAGGTAGTCGGCACCGTCCCGGGCATATCCCCACAGCAGCCGGGCGCCGGCGACGTGCGCCACCGGCTGGGGCGGATTGTTCCCGCCCCGGTAGACGACGATGCGCTCGCCCGCCGCATACAGGTCCGGCACGTTCGGCAACGATCCCGGCGCCAGCAGCACGCTGTCCACCTGCGGCGGCAGATTCGGGTAATCGAGCGTGACGTTCCAGCCGAACGGATCGCATAGCGGCGTGAAGCGCAGCGTGCTGCCCTTGCCATGAGGATGCAGCACCCAGATGCCCGGCTGCCGGTAACTGCCGATCGCGCACGCCCGCGCGGGCGGCAGGTCGAGCATGCGCAGCGTGCTGGCCGGCGCGGCCGCGTTGCAATACCAGATGGCCGGCCCCGCGTGGATCAGCAGCAGCGGTGGCGCCCCGGCCTGCAATGGGCCGAACGCCAGATGGCTGATCCGGACGTCGGCTGGCAGGCCGGGGATCGCCGGCAGGTGCCGCATCGTCTCCAGCCAGCCGGCTTCGTCCTGGCGCACGGGCAGGCCAGTGGCGATCCGCAGCGTGCACGCGCCGGCGCCGTCGCGGATGGCCAGCGCGATGCCGAGCGTGCCGTCCGGGGCTTGCCGCACGTCCGCGCAGTGCACAGTCGCGCGCGCCGCCGCCATGCCGGGCAATGCGGCCGAAAGATCGGTGTCGGACCATGCGCCGGCCCCCGTTTGCTGCAACAGACGCAGGCGGCCGGCGCCGTCGACGCCAAGAATCACCGGCTGGTCGCCGTCGCGCACAACGAACAGCGGGCGCCGTTCGGACACCCCCGAATGCAAAATCAGGTTCACCATGGCGTTCAGTGGTAGAGGACATGCGCCGCATGCCGCGCCAGCGGCGGCTCGACCGCCGCGGCCAGCCGGCTCACCAGCTGGTCCCGCACCGCGCCGAGACCGGCACCGCCCTGCTCCCACTCGCGCGCCAGCCGCCGCACGTCCAGCAGCCGGGCCAGCGGGTCGGCACTGATATAGGGGCCGGTGCGGCCGGCATCCGTGTGCGGCGCCATCCGGTTCACGCGGGTGACCACGTTGACGCGCCCCGCCGCTGTAACCACCAGTTGCAGCCGCAGCGACCAGCGCAGCGTGAGCCTGGCCCAGCCGGCGCCCAGGTCGCAGTCGCCGTCCTGGACGGCATCGCGCTCGTAGCGGGTCTGCAGGGCCGTCAGGTCGACGGTGAGGCGCGGCACGCCGGCCATGTCCGGCTGCTCGGAAACGATCACGTCATACCGGTGTTCCAGTTCCGACAGGCGCCGGTGCGCCACGGACCCGTCCGTTTGCCATGACAGCAAAACATGATCGCGCCAGGTCCAGCCCCGGCTCGTGGCGACGAAGCGGGGCTCGTCCTCGGGCCGGCACTCCGTCCCCGCCGCCCTGCCGGAGCATTCCCGCTCGCCGGCCAGCGCGTCGACGATGGCTTCCGGCGGCAGCAGCAGGCCAACCGGCCATGCCTGGAGCCGGCGCTCCAGCGCGTCGATCAACAGCGGTTTTAAGTACCGCTGGGGAAATTCCGTAAGCTCGATGTAAGAGTTAGATTTTGACATCTATTTGATTTGGAGAAATGTTAAGATGGACGCCGATCAGTTAGCAAGACTGTAGTCACCCTGCTTCACGGGCGCCTTCCGGAAACCTTCCGGAACAATCAAGTAGCTGATTCATAAAGAAAAATAATTTCAGGGGTGGCAATCGGATGCAGCACCGCGGGTTTCGCTTCGGCGACTGGCAAGTGGAGGTGGCAGGCAATTCCCTGCGCATGGGCGACACGCGCGTGGCGCTGGAGCCACGCGCGATGGATGTATTGCGCTACCTTTGCCGCCATCCGCACGCCGTGATCCCGCCCGAGGAATTGCTGGAAAAATGCTGGGGCACGTCCGAGCTGGGCGACAACCCGGTGCACAAGGCGATCGCGCAATTGCGCAAGGCGCTGGGCGATTCCAGCACCGATCCACGCTATATCGAAACGGTACGCAAGCGCGGCTACCGGGCCATCGCCGACGTGGTGGAAGAGGAAGAAGCTTCCGGCGGCTGGGACCAGGGTTCGCCGTTCCGGGGCCTGGCAGCGTTCGAGGAAAACCACGCGGCGATCTTCTTCGGCCGGGTGCAGGCCGCCACGCGGCTGCGCCAGACCGTGCTCGACCAGGTCAACGGCGGCTGCGCGATCGCACTGGTGCTGGGGGCCTCCGGTTCGGGCAAGACCTCGCTGGTGCGCGCCGGCCTGCTGCCGCAACTAATGGTTACAAACGCCGGCCTCGTCGCCCTCGACTGCACGCTGCACATGGATTGCGCGGACCTGGGCGACAGCGGCCTGCACGGCGCGCTGGCCGCCGTGCTGCTCGATGCCGAATGCGACGGCGCCCTGCTGTTCGACGGCATCGATGCCGCCTCGCTCGGCCGGCGTCTGCGCGACGAGCCGGCTGTCGTCGCCGCGCACCTGGCGCCGAACGGGCCGGCGCGGGTGGCCGTGTTCGTCGACCGGCTCGAAGCAGTGTTCCGCGCCGCGGACAGCGCCGCCGACCGCGCGGCATTCTTCCAGACGCTGGAGCGGCTGGCACGCGCCAACGTATTGATCGTGCTGGCATGCCGCAACGATTTCTATCCCGAACTGATGGCCGTGCCGGAAATGATGGCGCTGAAGACGCGCGGCGGGCATTTCGACGTGGAACCGCCCGACGGCGCGGCCATCGCGCAAATGGTGCGCGAACCGGCGCGCGCCGCCAGGCTGGCGTTCGAACGCGATGCCGACAGCGGCGCCAGCCTGGCCGACGTGCTGTGCGACGCCGCCCGCGCCAGCCCGGACGCGCTGCCGCTGCTGCAATACTGCCTCGACGAGCTGTACCGCCAGCGCGGCGACGACGGTCTGCTGCGCTTCGACGTGTTCCGCCAGCTGGGCGGCATCGAAGGCGCGCTGGGCGTGCGCGCCGAGCAGGTCGTGGCGGCGCTACCGGCCGATCAGCAGGCGGCGCTGCCGCGCGTGCTGTCGCTGCTGGTGGCTGTGGGTGACGAACAGAATGCCGTCACGGCGCGGCGCCCGGCGTGGGCCGCGCTGGAGTCCGAACCAGAGCGTGAGCTGGTGCGTGCGCTGGTCGAGGCGCGATTGTTCGTCAGCGAATTGAGCGGCGAGGTGCCAAGCTTCGGCGTGGCGCACGAGGCCCTGCTGCGGCGCTGGCCGCGCGTGGCCGGCTGGATCGAGCGGCACCGGCACGACCTGCAATTGCGCACCCGCGTGACGGCGCAGGCCGAACGGTGGGCCGCCGGCGGCAAGCCGAAGGATTTACTGCTGCCGCGCGGCAGCCAGGTGAACGGCGGGCGCGGGCTGCTGGCGGCAACCGAAGTGACGCTGACGCCGGTCGCGCGCGAGTTCGTGCAGCGGTCCGTGAACCGGGTAAAGCTGGGGCAGCAGATCGTCATGGCCGTGATGGTAGTGGTCGTGCTGCTGGCTGTGCTGGCTACCGTGCTGGGGCTGCGCGCCCGCGCCGCGCAGCATGAGGCGGAGCGGCATCGGCTCGAGGCGGAGAATCTGCTGGGATTCATGCTGGGGGATTTCGCGGACAAGCTGCGGCCGTTGGGGAAGCTGGATCTGCTGGATAGTGTGAGTGGGAAGGCGCTGGCGTATTTGGCGGAGGCGGGTCAAGGCGATAGCTTGAAGGCGAAGATGCAGCGGGCGAGTACGCTGAACATGATTGCCGAGGTGAGCATGGCTCGGGGGCAGCCGGACCGGGCATTCAAGGCCTTGCAGACGGCGCATGCGCTGATGGCGCCGTACGCGGTTGGCACGGAGGATCAGGAACTGTCCGAAACGTTCGCCATGAGCGCGGCATACCTCGGCCAGATACATCTCGACCGCAACGAATTCGACGCCGCGGAGCAATATTTCCAGCAGTGTCTCGCTCTGACCAGAAGGGTCGCGGAGCGCCAGGACGACGCCGCCCACTGGGATGAACTAGCCACGGTGTACAGCAGTCTTGGCGGGGTGGCGAGCGCACGCGAGCAGCACGACAAGGCAGCGCATTACTTCGCGACATCCGTGAACTTGAGCCGGCGCGCCGTCGCTGCCGATCCGTCCGTCCGCGCATATACCGGCGGGCTGGCGAATAACCTTTCGTGGCTGGGCGATGCAATGCTGCGCTCCGGACGCCACCGCGACGCAGCACGCCATTTCGCCGAGGAAAGTGCGTTGCTCAAAGGCCTTCGCCATGCTGCACCGGAAGAATCGCGATGGGCCAGCCGCCTGGTCTATGCGCTCTGGCACCAGGCGAATGCTTTATTCAGCGATGGAAAGCGGACAGCGGCGCTGGCCTTGTATCAGCAAGCGCAGGCAATTGCGGCCGACCTGATCCGCCGCGACCCGACGAATCAGCGTTGGCAAGTGGACATGGTCAGGTTGCAAACACGCGCGATCGAAGCGCAGCCAATGACAGCGGCATCGAAGAATGTGCTGGAGCGGCTGCATCGCAAAGCTATTGCGATGAGCACGGCAGAACCTGGGAATCCGGAACTGCGCGAACTCGTCGAACAGCTCCGGGAAAGTGTGGCGGACTCCCGGGCGCTGATCACATCCCGCTGATTCCAATAACAACGAAAGGCAATCCATATGTCCAACGAAACCATTGCGTTTAAAAACGTCGAAGTCACCGCCATCCCGCGAGTAGACAAAGCGACCGGTGAGACCTCCATCCAGGTCACGTTGACGCCCTCGACGCTGACGGTGACCGAGCCGAACACGATTATCAATTATCAGCTGATCGACCCCACTCCTGCCGAACTGCGGTTCACTGGAGTAACGATTGCTCCGCCGAACGAGCAATTGAGCCCCCCGGCAATCAGCACCGATGGCCGCAACCTGACGCTGAACGATGTCAACACCGTGGCCGAGGACTTCGTTGTGACGTTCGAGTTCAATACCGGACTCAAGTCCGAGCCGACGATGGCGCGCCTGCCGGATCTGGAGAACCGTCCGAAGCGTTGATCCGCGCGCATTCGTTGCGCTGACGCGATTTTCTTCCGCTGCTTGTCAGCCAGAAGAGCACGCGATCGCCGCACGAGTCAAACAGGTCGCCTGGACCGGGCGCGGAGAGCCGCCCAGGGCGCCAGCAATGGCTGCGCAGGAGACCGCATTTTCCTGCAGCGATCATTTCCTCTCTCCGGCGCACGCGGTACCATGGCTTGCGCCGATGGCGCGCGCCGGCCCTTGGTCGGCGCCAATCGAGACTGGGGAGAGTTCCGCATGAAACCGACTCACAGCACGCCCGCCCTCGTGGCCGCGCTCCTGATCTGCTTCACGGCCGCCAGCGCCGCCTGCGCGCAAACCGCAGGCGGCATCAAGCGCACCGTCATCACCCGCGGCGACATCTCGGTGCCCAACCGCGAAGCCGTTGTCGCCCACGTCGAACTGGCCCCCGGCGCCACCGCTGGCCGCCACACGCATCCGGGCGACGAAATCACCTACTTCCTCGATGGCGAAGGAGAATTGCTGATCGATGGCGCGCCGCCCCGGCGTGTGAAAGCCGGCGAGGCGATCATCATCCCCGCCGGCGTCGTGCACGACGCGCGCAATCCGGGCAGCACGACGACGAAGCTGGTCGGCGTCTATGTGGTCGAGAAGGGCCAGCCGCTGGCCACGCCCGCGAAGTAGCTCAACCAGCCAGCCGCCCGGCCGGGAAGGCCGGCGCGGCACTCAGCGCGCGGGGCCAGCGCCAGGCCAGCGCAATGGCGGTGCCGGCCAGCAGCACGGCGACGCCGGCGATGATGGCTGGCAGTGGAATTCCGCCGTATTCAACCAGGCCGCCGAGCGGCGCCATCACCAGCATCACCAAACCGGCCGCCCATTGCGCCGTCTTCCAACCTGGATGGCGTGCATGGTCGCGCAACAGCAGTGGGGTAAAGGCCAGCGCCACGACCGTGCAGCACAGCCATGCGCGCCAGGGGCCGGTGGTCGCCAGCACGACGGCGATGCTGGCCGCGAGGTAGACGCCCCAGACGATACCGAAGCGGCCCATTAGCGCCAGCGCCATTTGCCGGTTCAGGTCGCGCACGGGTGGCGCGATCGGGGCCAGCCGCAGGATGCCCTGCTCGACCCGTGAATTCTTGATCGCGGAAAGCAGCCCATCGATGTGCACGACGACCGTCAGCAGCATCGACGTCAGCACCAGCGGAACGAAGGGCCGCATCGCATCTGCCCCCGAGAAGACACGCCAGACCAGCGTGGCGCCGGCCAGGGTCGAGATGATCACCACCGAACTGCTCCAGTGCGCACGACCACCCAGCGCATCGAGCAGGCGCGCCGCCGGCCGGCCCGGCGCGGTCAGCCGTGCACGATAAAAGCTGTCCAGCCCCCGGAACAGGCCAATGCCCGATACCGTGGCCATGCCCGCCCTGCCTTTGCGCGCATTGCGGTCCATGCATGTCCGGATCCAGTAATGCGCATCGCCGCCGCGCAGGAACAGCGCGCGCAGTGCCAGGGCCCCCGGCGCGGTGAGCACCAGCAGGCCGGCCAGCGTGACCGCCGTTTCGTCGACGCCGGCAAGCGCGGCATCGATCCCGGCTGGCGAGAAGCCGGGCGCCCCGCAGGCGAACCACACGACCGTCGGCACGAACCCCAGCCACCAGTAGCGGCAGCACAGCGCGAAATACAGCAGCGCAGCAGCGCAGGTCAGCAATGCATAGCCGTAGTGACCAGTGGCCGCGCCGAGCAGCGCGGCCACCGGCAGGCTGGCCACAAGCCACAGCACGGCGGTCAGCGACAGCAGATGGCGGCGCATCTGCGGCACCAGGCATGCCGCAGCGGGGGTGTTGAGCCGCATCGCCGTCTGCAGGTACGTGCCCCACCAGATGACGACGGCGATCGACAGCGACGCGGCAGCCGCGCCAAAGCCGACATGCCGCGGCACCAGGCCGAACTGCATCGCGGCCAGCGGCACGAGCGATACCCCCAGCAGCAGCCACGTGATCCACATGCTTCCCCGCGCGCGCTGGCGCAGCACGACCTGCAGCAGCAACTGGCGCCAGGCGTTCATCGCGTCACCTCTTCGAACAGGTCTTCCAGCGAAACCGGGTCGAGGCGCACGCCGGGCGACGCCAGCAGGCGGATCGATTCCTGGGCGGACAGCCGCGCCACGATGCTGAAGGCGCCGTTACCGTGCCGCACGCGGCCCAGTTCCTGGTCCAGCCGCAGCGTGGCCAGCGCCTTCGGATCGCCGCTGACGCGGCGGGTGCCTTCCAGCAGGTCGTCGAGCGGCGCCTGCAGCGCGATGCGGCCGTCCTTCAGGAACGCCACATCGACCGCGATGCGTTCCAGGTCGGACAGGATATGCGTCGAGAACAGCACCGTGGTGCCGCGCTCGATCACGTCGTCGACCAGTTCGCGCAGGAAGTCGCGGCGGCCCACCGGGTCGAGGCTGGCCACGGGTTCGTCCAGCACCAGCAAGTCCGGATCCGGCGCCAGCGCGCGGATGATCGACAGCCGCTGCTGCTGCCCGCCGGACAGGCTGGCGATGCGCTGCCTGCGCGTGACCGGATCGAAGCCCCAGCGCGCCAGCAGGTTCTCCACCTTGTAGTCGTTCCAGCGCGGGTACAGCGTGCGGAAATAGGCCAGCAGCTGGTCGGGCGTGAGCCAGTCGAACAGGTCGGACTTCTGCGGCACGTAGCCGATGCGGGCGCGCGTCGCCGCCGACAGGTCGCCGGCCGGCTCGCCGAACAGCATGATGTTGCCGCCGTCCACCTCGCGCAGGCCCAGCATGCATTCGATCAGCGTCGACTTGCCGGCGCCGTTGCGGCCCAGCAGGCCGATCACCGCGCCGCTGCCGATCTGCCAGTCGATGCCGGCCAGTACGCCGCGGCCGCCGAACGAGCGCGCCACGCCTTCCATTGCCACCACGGATGTGTTCATTTTTCTTCCTTCAGCACTTGTTTGAACAGTTCGAGAATCGTGTGATCGTCCAGCTCCAGCTGGCGCGCTTCGCGGGCCGCGCGCTCCAGCGCGGGCCGCAGCAGTGCTTCGCGCTCGGCGCGGCCGTTGCCGTTTCGGCGCTGCGCCACCTGCATGCCCTGCCCGCGGATGCGCTCCAGCGCGCCTTCCATCTCCAGCAGGTTCCAGGCCTTCGACACCGTCATCGGATTGACGGCCAGCGCGCCGGCCACTTCGCGCACCGAGGGCAGCGTGTCGCCCGGCGCGAGTACGCCGGCGGCGGCAAGCCGCTTCACCTGCTCGATGAGCTGGCGGTAGATCGGCTCGGGCGAGCCGGTGGTGATGGAAAACAGCTGGGCGGTATGTTCGGTCATGGCAGTGTCGCGGTCGCCGTATATGTGTATTAAGTGAGTAATACAGTATACGGCAGATGCACGCATGTCAAGCGCCGCCTGCAGCCGCGTGCGAACCCGGCCATAATCGGTTTTCCGCGCATTTTCAACAGGGGAAACCATGAAGATCGGCCTGCAGACCTGGGGCAGCCACGGCGATATCCGGCCTTTCCTGGCCCTGGCGGAGGGCCTGCAGCGCGCCGGCCACCGTGTCACCCTCGTCATCACCAGCGTGGACAGCGATGCCTACGCGCGCCATGTGTCGCCGGCCGGCGTCGAGATCCGCGTCGTCGCATCGCCCTCCCTGCCTGCCGAAGAAGCATGGAAGATCGGCGACACGGTACTCGCCACGCGCAACCCGCTGCGCCAGCTGATGCACATCCTGCAGCTGTGCTTCACGCCTGTCGAGGAAGCGATGTACCTGGCGGCGCAGCGGCTGTGCGAAGAGTGCGACGTGGCGATCGGCCATTTTTTGATGTACCCGCTGCGGATCGCGGCCGAACGGGCGGGTCGGCCCTGCATCACCGTGATGCTGGCCCACGGCGCAGTACCCGGCGCGCACTACCATCCGATGCACATCCCGGGCACCGGCAAGGCAGGCAACCGCCTGCTGTGGCGGCTGTCGCGCTGGGCCATCGACCGCGCGCTGCTGCCGGATGTAAACCGCCTGCGCGCGCGGGCCGCCCTGCCACCGGTAAGCGACATGATCGACGATGTGTGGCTGTCACCCGTGCTGACGCTGGTGGCCGCCAGCCCGCTGCTCGCCGTGCCGCAACCCGACTGGCCGGACACGGTCCACGTCAGCGGCTTCCTCGACATGCCCAATATCGGTGCCGAGGGCACCGTGCCGCCGAACCTGGCGGCATTCATCGCCGCCGGCGCGCCACCGGTCTACATGACGCTGGGCAGCTGGATGCCGCCCGATCGCGCATGGCAGGAGCGCACGCTGCGGCTGCTTACCGATGCGGCCCGGCTGGCCGGCTGCCGGGCCATCATCCAGGCCCCCGATCCGGCGGGCTGCGGTTTTGCGTCGAGCAGCGATGTGCTGTACGTGTCGGCGGCACCGCACCAGGCGATCTTTCCCCTTTGCTGCGCCGTGCTGCATCACGGCGGCGCCGGCACCACGCAGTCGGCCACGCTGGCAGGCAAGCCTTCGGTGGTGGTGGCGCACATCGGCGAACAGGAAAACTGGGGACAGGAGCTGCGCCGGCTCGGCATTGCCGGCAAGCCGCTGCTGCGCAGCAGCGTGACGGCCGCCGCCATGGCGAAACAGATCCGGCGGCTGCGCGACACGCCCGCGATGACGCAGGCCGCGGTATCGGCTGCGGCCGCGATGCGCAAGGAAGATGGGGTGGCGGCGGCCGTCGAACTGGTCGGCCGCGCGCTGGAAGGCGGCATCGCGCGTTGACGATGCCGCCGGCCAGCCGGTCGCTCAGGAGAGCTTGGTGGCGTGCTCGCGCGTGGAATGGAACGTCAGCTTCGGCCAGCGTTCCTGCGTGAGGCGCAGGTTGACGCCGGAGGTGGCAAGGTAGGCCAGGTTGCCGGCGGCGTCGTAGGCCACGTTGTGGCCGAGTGCCGCCTCGAAGTCCGACAGCGCCTTCTTGTCGTCCGACGAGACCCAGCGCGCGCTGCTGATGCTGGTGCCTTCGAACACGGCATCCACGCCGTATTCGTTCATCAGCCGGGAAGCCACCACCTCGAACTGCAGCACGCCCACGGCGCCCAGTACCAGCTCGCCGCCCTGCACCGGTTTGAACACCTGGACGGCGCCCTCCTCGCCCAGCTGCTGCAAGCCTTTGTGCAGCTGCTTGATCTTCAGCGGGTTGCGGATGCGCACCTGGCGGAAGAAGTCCGGCGCGAAGTACGGAATGCCGGTGAACTGCAGCATCTCGCCTTCCGAGAAGCTGTCGCCGATCTGCATGTTGCCGTGGTTCGGCAGGCCGATGATGTCGCCTGCGTAAGCCTCTTCGACCTGTTCGCGCGACGACGCCATGAACGTCACCACCGACGACACTTTTACTTCGCGGCCGAGGCGCAGGTGCTTCACTTTCATGCCGCGCTCGAAGCGACCGGAGCAAACGCGCAGGAAGGCGATGCGGTCGCGGTGCGCCGGGTCCATATTGGCCTGGATCTTGAACACGAAGCCGGAGAACGGCTGCTCGTTCGGCTCGACGGAACGCACGGTGGCGTCGCGCTCGCGCGGCGGCGGTGCCCAGTCGACCAGTGCGGAAAGGATCTCGCGCACGCCGAAGTTGTTGATCGCGGAACCGAAGAACACCGGGGTCTGGATGCCGGCCAGGAACTGCTCCAGGTCGAACGGGTGCGAGGCGCCATGGACGAGTTCTACCTCCATCCGCAACTGGTCCATCTCCAGCGGGAACATCTCCTGCAGCTTCGGATTGTCGATGCCCTTGATGATTTCCACGGTCTGGTTGGCGCTTTCCGAACCGGCGCGGAACAGCAGCACCTCGTCGCGCAGCAGGTGGTACACGCCGCGGAAGTTCTTGCCCATGCCGATCGGCCACGTCACCGGCGCGCACTGGATCTTCAGCACCGATTCCAGTTCGTCGAGCAGTTCGAGCGGATCGCGGGTTTCGCGGTCCATCTTGTTCATGAACGTGACGATCGGCGTGTTGCGCATGCGGCAGACGTCGAGCAGCTTGATGGTCTGCGCCTCGACACCCTTGGCCGCATCGATCACCATCAGCGCCGAGTCGACGGCCGTCAGCACGCGGTAGGTGTCTTCGGAAAAGTCCTGGTGGCCCGGCGTGTCGAGCAGGTTGATGATGTGGTCGCGGAACTCGAACTGCATCACCGACGAGGCAACGGAAATACCGCGCTGCTTCTCGATCTCCATCCAGTCGGACGTGGCGTGGCGCGCGCTCTTGCGGGCCTTGACGGTACCGGCCATCTGGATCGCGCCCGAGAACAGCAGCAGCTTCTCGGTCAGCGTCGTTTTACCGGCGTCGGGGTGGGAAATGATGCCGAACGTGCGGCGGCGCTGCACTTCGCGCGCGATCAGCGCGGCGGGCTTGGCGCTGCCGCCTTCCTGCTCGGTGGCGGCCTCGATGGCTGGGGTGTTGACTTGGGATTCTTCGGACATGATGGCAACCAACGGTTCGGCTCGACGGAAAACCGTGGATTTTACCGTTTTTTGACCCGGGCCGGGAGCCTGCCACACCGAAAACCGGGGACGGACCCCTGTTTTGAAGAAATTTCTTCTAAACAGGGGTCCGTCCCCGGTTTTTCCTCAAAACATGGGTACGTCCCCGGTTTTGGTGGTGCCTAGTCGCCTTTCACGCGCCGCCAGCCGACGGGGTGGGCGCCTTCGGAGTCGAGTTCGACGATCGGCCGGGTCAGCGTTTCGCCTTTCGCGGTGGTGGCGATCATCTTCAGCTGGCCGCTGGGCAGGCGCACGATGATGAAGCCGACCGCGGCCGACGTGTTCGACAGCGTGCCGCCCACGATCAGCCCGTTGACGCCGACGCCGCGGCAGACGTCCACCGCGTAGGCGTTGCTGGTGCCGCCCACCGAGCAAGAGGACGACGAGGTCGGCAGGTTGGTCACCACGTTGGCCACGCCGCTGACGATCTTCGGGTCGATGTTCATCCGCTCTCCCGGGTTCAGGCGCCAGTCGAAGAACCAGCCGCTCTTCAGGTTCAGGTCGGCAGCGTCGTCGGTGATCTGGTAGGACCTGGTGTTGGTGCCGGTACCGGCCGTGGCGAGCGTCTGCTGCTCCATCGCCGCGCCACGCACGTTGACGTAGGCGCCGGTGTCCTTCAGCGCATACAGGCTTTGCACGTCGGCGTTGGTGGTGTCGGGCACGTCGAGCAGGCGGCCGGTGCCGAACAGCGCCACGCGCTGCGGCACGCTGCTGCCGTTCACGGCGCACAGCGTCACGTCGGGGCGCGTCGTGATCGGCTGGCCCGCGCCGGCGTCGCCCATCTTCAGTACGCCCACGCTGCCGTCGGTTGCCGTCAGGTCGAAGCGCCACATCCGGCCGTCGTTGTCGCCGCCGTAGATGTAGGTGACCAGCGGGTCGCCGTTCGGATCGGCGGTGATCGCGGTGATCTTGGCCAGGCCCGACGGCGTGGTGGTGTCGCCGCTGTTCGTGCTCACCGTCTTCAGCACCGCGCCGGTGGCGATATCGACGATGAACAGGTAGCCCTTGCCGTCGCCGGTGTCGATGCCGTCCACGCCGGGCACGTTGTTGTAGCCGGAGGTGAGGAACACCACCCAGCGCTCGGCGCCCGAGCCATCCTTCCACGTGCCGAATTGCGGGTTGCCGAACGACAGTCCCAGGTTCGGTACGGCGTTGGCGCACACGCTGGCATCGGCGCACAGTTCCCACAGCTGCCGGGGCTGGCGCGGGTTGGTGATGTCCAGCGCGTAGTAGCCGCGGCCGCCCGCGTTCAGGCCGGCCACCAGCACGGTGCGCCAGGCGCCGCCGATGAACACGTCCGCCACTTCCGGCGAGCCGTCGGTGGTGAACTGGTGGTTCGTCGCATACGTGGTGCTCGACAGCGCGGGCAGTTTCTTCATCGTGATGCGCGGCACATAGGCCCACACTTCCTCGCCGTCCGCGGCGGAGAACGCGTGCAGCATGCCGTCGTTCGCGGCCGTGAACACGGTGGCCACCGGGCGCGCGGCGGTCTGCGCGTCGCGGAAGGCGGAGTAGTCGTTGTCCGTGTAGGCCTTGCGCGGGTCGCGCACGTACGCCGGCTTCGACGAGGCGATATCGCCCAGCACGATCGGGATCGACGGCGTGTCGCCGCTCATCGAATAGGCGCGGAAGATGCGGTCGTTGGCATGCTGCTGCTGGCCGCGCAGCCAGTTCACCATGTTGTCGCCGCTGTTGACGAGCGCCCGGTCGGCCAGCGACAGCAGCGTGCACTGCGGCAGGTTCGGGCACTGGCCGTTGAACCAGGCCTTTTCCTGCGCGGTCATGCCGTCGTAGCGGAACGGCTTCAGCCCGCCGCTGCCCTGCATGTAGATGGCGCGCGTGTCGCTCGACGCGGCAACCTTTTCGCCGACGGTATCGGTGGTCGTCCACACAGTGGTGGGGCTGACGATGCCGGTGGTCGGGTCGATCTTGCGGTCCGACAGTTCGCCGTACCATTTCACGGTGGTGAAGGTATCGGAGAAGATGTCGTTGTCCTGCAGCGAGATATTCGGCGTGGAGGTGGCGGCGGCCGACGCGGCGCCCAGCGTCACCTGCATGTTGGCCAGCGCCGACGACAGGCCTTCGACCACCTCGCGCGGTTCGTTGGCGCTGAAGTACTTTCCGTGGCCGTTGATGGCCGCGTGCCACAGGTCGTCTACCCGTTCCTGCACGGTGTTGCCGGTGTTGGTGACGTCCGGATTCGGCCACACGTACGGGCCGTTGTTGTTCCACGGGCAGCCGGTCTGCACGCGCGTGATCAGGTTGTAGAAGTCGCCGCCGGCCTTCGGCGCGGTATCGTAGTTCGGTTCGTAGGTCATCACGCCATCCATGCCCAGGCCCAGCGTGTAGGTGTTCATGTGCAGGTGGGTGTTTTCGCCCTCGGCGGCCGGCACCTGGCCCGGCTTCGTCATGTCCGGCTCCAGGTCGGGGCGCAGCGATACGGTGGTGGTAGACGAACCGCCGTTGTACCAGTGCAGCGCCACGTCCGAGATCGAGGGCTGCGACTGGCCGCGTGCATCCACGCAGCCGCGCCCCCAGGTGCAGAAGCGCGACGGATTTTCCGCGTTGTCGTTGTTGACGACGTTGTTCGTCGAGCTGCCGTTCCAGTAGCCGTCGGTGGTCAAAATCAGGAAGTTCTGCTGGCAGGGGAACTGCACCACCTGTTGTCCGGAGCTGTAGTCGTACGGCTCCAGGTTGGCGAACATGCGGCCCACGTTGTCCATCGCCGTGCGGATCGGCGTGGAACCGCTGCTGGTAGTGTTGTACAGCGTGGAGTACCAGGTGCTGCGCGCCGTGCCCGTGAAATCGGCCGGCTTCATGTCGATCGCACCGCCCGCGCCGGCCTGCGACAGCCGCACGAAGCCGACGCGGTAGTTGGCATTGATGGCGGCAAAGGCGATGCCGACCGAGGTCTTCATCATCTGCAGCCGGTTCTTGTAGTACGCATACCAGTTGGCGAAGTTGGTCATTTCCTCGTCGTAGGTGCAGACCGAGGTCTGCGCCACGCAGTCGCTGCGCGCGACCGCCTTCGGGTAGGTGCGGCCGGGAACGATATTAACGCGCGAGAATGCGCTCGGCAGCGACGACAGCGCCGTGGTGGTGACCGGGATGCCCTCGACGATGCTGGTGGCGGCGACCGTGTCGAACGTCACGTTGTTTTCGCCCGAGACGCTGCCGGTCAGCGCGGCGCCGTTCGACGTGGCATTGACGTTGACGACGCAGACCGTGGTCGCCGCTTCGTTGGCGCATACGCCGGTGGTGGCGTCGCCGCCCAGGTAGGCGCGGTGCGTGTTGCGCGTGGCGGAAGCATTGATGGCCTGGACGATTGCCGCCGCCACCTGCGCCTGCGACATGTTGCGCAACGAGACCGAACCGGTCATGGTCGTGTTGCCGAGCCGGAGGTTGCTGATGTTGCCCGAGCTGCGCATCGAACCGCGCCCGCCGATGCGCAGCAGCGCCGTCGGCGGCTGGCCGGTGGTGGCCGGCGTGGTCTGCACCGATGGCGCATCCACTTCCAGGCCCCAGCCCTGCCGCGTGTTGGTGACGGAATCCGCGCGGGTGGTGCTGCAGTTCGTCAGCGACTTGGTATTGCCGATGCAGACGATCGGCAATACGGCCACCACGTTGTCGGACGTGAGGGTAATGCCCAGCGACGAGCAGCTCGGCACGGTGGAAGAACCGGTGGGCGTGCGCACGCAGGCCCAGTAGGAATTCGTGCCGAGGCCGGTGCGCGCGATGATGCTGGCCGCGACCTGCGTGGCCAGTGCCTGGCGCCGCGCGGCGGTATTGGTACCGTTCGGCGCGCTGACGGCACCGTTGCTGATCGTGATCGGCGCATTGGGCGCGGCGGGATTGATGACGGTAACGGAGGCGATCTGCATTGCCGACGTGGAGACGGTGGACTCCAGCGTGATGGTGCCGTGCGCGATCGTGGTGGTCGGCGGCGTCGAGTATTTCGGATAGACGTAGCTGCCCACGCGCTTGGCCTGGCAGGTAGTCAGCGCCCGGTTGCTGCACCAGCGCACGGTGGCCGGCACCGGGTAGCCCTCCGGCGCGCCAGCCCCTGCCGCCACCGCCGTGCAGGTGGTCAGCCGCTCGTCGCGGCAATATTCGGAGACGGCGATGTTGAAGTAGTAGGGGCCGCCGCTGATGGCGGCTGGCTCGTAGTACGCGTTGTCCGGATACGTGTAGGTGGCGGAATTGAGGCGGCAGTCGTTCTCGTCGCTGGCATTGCACCACTTCAGGTCGGGGAACTGGGTCAGCAGGTTGATCGCGCTGTCCGCGTTCCCGTACAGGTTGGTGTTGCTGCGGCCGAAGCCGTCGCTGGGCACGTTCGTCCAGTTGCTCGTCTGTACCGCCGTCATGTCCGGGTAATACGTGCCGTCCCACTGGATCGGCGCCTGGTAGCGGATGCGCGGGTTGTAGTACTGGCGGTTGAAGTCCGGGCTCATGAACGGCGGATGGCCGACATTGCACGCCGTGATGCCGGCCGCCAGCGTCAGGCGCGAGCGGCACAGGTTGTCGTTCACGTAGTCCGGCGTATAGGTCTGGTCCATCGAGCCGGAGTTATCGAACAGCAGCATCAGGTTCGGCTTGACGGTGCCGGTGCCCGCGATGTTCAGCAGCGGTACCTGGGCGATATTGGTGGTGGCGGCCGGCGCCGGGCCGGCCGCGCAGGCCAGCAGCAACAGCATCAACCACTGTGCCAGCACCTGCGGCAGGACGGCAAGACTGGTCGGGAAATGCATTGTCGAAGTCTTCATCGCTACGGCCCCATCATCACGACGGCCTGGTTCATGACATTGCCGCCGCGCGGGCCGGCGATCCGCGCGGTGATCAGGTAGTGCAACTGCGGCTTGCCGTTATAGGTCGGCGCATCGGACGACAGGCTGTCGCCGGCACGCGTCTTCGCCTGCAGATTCTGCCGCGCCGCCGTCAGCGTACAGTTATTGGCGGGATTGACGGCATTGTAGGCACCGGCAAACTGGCACATGCGGTGGATGACGTATTCAACCTGGTGGCGGCGCTTGGCATCCGAAACAGTCACCGAGCCCTGCCAGAACGCCGGGTTCGACACGCCCTGCCCTGCTGCCGGATTGATCGTGGCGACGTAGCCGGCGGCGGGCACGTCGTTGTACAGCACGTTCTTGTTCGGCAGGCTGCTCAGCCAGTCGAACGCCGCGTGGATGCCCAGGTCGGCGGCTTTCGACAGCGCGTCTTCATGGGCCAGGTTCGACGTGGTCAGCGCCGTCGAGTTGGTGGAGCGCAGCAGGTAGATGCTGCTGACCATCATGACGACGAGCATGATCAGCATGACCGGCAGCGCCACGCCGCGCTGGCGTCCGATGAGTTTCGGCCGCATCATGGCCGCCACCCCGAATTGCGAATCGGCACGATCGTCTCGAACACGCGGTAACGGTAACAGGTCCAGCTGACGGTGTCGTTCGGTATGCCAAGCGCCACCTGTGCGGGCGACGCGGCGACGCCGGCCGGCACGGCGGTACCGAACACGGTCAGCGGCGCGGTGGTGGCGGTGCAGGTGCTTTGCTGTGCGGCAGGCCGCTCGGGCACCGCGCCGCGGGCGACGATGGCGATGCGCAGCGCGGCAATGCGCTGCCAGTCGCCCGGGGCGCCCGTGCTGCCGTCGCCATCCGCATCGATCATCGCGCTGCTCCAGCGCCCCACTTTCATGCCATCCTTCGGTACGAATGCGCTGCCGGCGCGGGTGTCGAAACCATACTGGGCCTTCAGCGCGACCACGTTGCCGACCACGGCCTGCGCTTGCGCGCCGGTGCCGGCCAGGTCGGTGGCGCGCAGTTGCAGCACGCCATTGGCGACCGACCAGGTGTGGAACGACAGTTTCGCGGCCGGGCCCAGGTTGAACACGCGGGCCTGGCCGCCGTTGTACTGCAGGCCCAGGTTGCCGGTATTGAAACGCCAGCCGCTGCCGGCGGCAATCTGCAGGATGCTGGCGGCGGGCACCGCCGATAATTGCGCCAGCGCGCAGTCAGGGCCGGACGGTTCGGGAGCCACCACGACCACGTCACCCTGGTTGAAGCCGAACGGCGCGACACTATCCACGCCGATCGTCGCGCCGCCGATGTAGTTCTGCCAGACGCGCGTCGAGCCGACGCCGGCCAGGCCGCTGCCGGAATACAGCGTGAGCGTATCGGAGCCGGTGCCGCCGTCGGCGATCACGGCCGGCGCCAGCGGCGTGATCGCGGCGCCGTCGCGCGCGGCCGATGCCAATGCAAAACCTCCGGTATCCGTCATGCGGGTATTGCAGCCGCTGACCAGGTCGTCGTTCAGGCCCCAGCCGGCCTGGGAGGCATCGGTATTGATCGAGAACAGCGCCAGCATGCCGTTCTGCATGGCGTCCGACCCGCCGACGGAGGCTGCCTTGCTTTGCTCGCCATTGACCATCAGCCGGGTGGCGAACATGACAGCCAGCAGGCCGACGACGACGGCCACCATCAGCTCGACGATCGAGAAGCCGTGCGGTTTCCGCGTTTTCATCGGCGTCATCGGATGTATGCCGTCACGAGATGGCTGCTGTCGTCGTCGCCCTGCTTGCGGCGCCAGCGGATCTCGATGTCCACGCGGGTGCGCTGCGCTTCCGCCACCACCGTGATCCGGCAGCGCGCGCCGGGGATCGCGGCCGCGGTTTCGGCGGCCCACGGTGCCAGCGCCGCCGGTGCCGTGGCGCCCAGGGCGACCTGGTAGGCGGCCAGATTGGCCGTGTCGTTGTGCATGATGCCGACCAGGCGGTCGGCGGCCAGCGTGGCTTCGGCCCGCATCGCCGAATCGGCCAGCGCCGAGTAGGAACGCGCCTGCAAACCGATCGTTCCCAGCAGGCCGAGCGCCAGGATCACGATGGCGATCAGCGCTTCGAGCAGGGCGATGCCATGTTGCCTGCGCCGATGCGGAGCGGGCAGCTGAACAATGCGCGGGCTCATGTTCGGGCTCATGTTCGGGCTCATGTGCGGGCTCATTGCGGACATGCCCGCGAATCGGGGGCGGTGGCGGCCGGGTCGCACTTGGACGCCATGCCGGCCAGCGTGACGGCCACCGCGGCGGCCCGTACGTCGGCCGCCAGCGAGGTCGACGGATCGAGACGCAGCAGCGCCAGCCGCTCCGGGATCGTCGTATCGACCCAGCCCAGTTCGGTGAAATACACCGCGCCCGCCCCTTCCGGCGCCATGGTTGGAATCAGGATGTCCGATGGCGGCAGCGATGCTGCCGCGCGGAACACGGAGCGGAAGCCGGCGGCGCCTTCGGGATCGCCCGTTGCCGCGGCGGCGGCCGTCGACCAGTTGCCGGTGTTGTCGGTGCACGGCGTACCCGGTGCGGGGAAGCACAGGTCGACCTGCCAGTCGAACTGCCCGTTCGCACCCGGCGCCAGCACGAAGCGGCTGCGCGCATTGTGCACTACCGCCTGGCGGCGCGCCATCGACAGGCCTTCCAGGTAGAACTCCGCTGCCGCCCTGGCCTTGTTGGCCACGATCCAGTGTGTCATGCCGGGAATGCCGACGGCCAGCAGGATGCCGAGGATGGCGACACCGACCATCACTTCGATCAGCGTGTAGCCGTGCGGCCGCAGCTGGAAGCCCGGCTGCCGTGCCAGTAGCGACCTCAGCTGGAACACTGGCCGCCTTTCTGGTCGACCCAGCAGGAGGTGCTCGTGCCCCAGGCCGGAGTGGCCGTGGTGGCGCGGGTACCGTTCTGGTCGATGGTATAGGTAAAACCGGTCATCCTGGCGCGGCCGGTGGCCGTGATCGTGTAGGTCGACGGCGTTGCGTTGCTTAGGGCATAGGTGAAGTTGGGCGTCGCAGCAGGGAACGCGTTGGACTCGTCGTAGTCGGCGTAGCTGCGGGTGTTGCTCCAGAACTGCTCGGCATTCGCCTGGGCGGCACCCAGCGCGGTGAATGCCTCGGTGGTCCGCGAGCGAGTCACATGGTCGGTATAGGCGGGAATGGCCACGCCCGACAGGATGCCGATGATCACGATCGTGATCAGCACTTCGATCAGCGTAATACCTTGCTGGACGTATTTCATCTGGGCCTCGTTGATGCACGTATTGACGTGCGGCAATTTTACGCCAGAAATTATCGTTTCTTAAGGAAATGAAGAGGCACGAACCGCGCAGCGAAGCGTCCTGTTGTGGAAACGCAGCAGTGGAGACCGCTGGCGTCAGCGAAAGCTTGCCGTGCTTTCAAGCCTCTGTAGGAAGGTGCCTCACCCAAGAGGAATCGGCGCAAGAGGAACCCGGCGCGACCAGGTCAACGGGCGCATCCGCAATGTTGCCGAAAGCAATGTTCGCTGCCGTACCCATAGCCTGGAACTGGCGCAAAACGAGGCTGGGCCTTGCTCTCCGGGCGGCTAACCATCTGGCCACGCCAATCGTGCGCTATTGGCAAGACGAGTATGTTATGGAAATCCGAAGTTTCCGTAGGACTAGACTGACACCTGATCATCTTACCAACCTACACCCGGGCGGAAACCCGTCTTATGTTCGTTACCTACATAGGAACTTAAAGTACTACCAACGCGATCGGCGCCGTGCGGTATCTAACCGAAGGCCGCAATCCATCTTTGAAGCAGCCGACGCGACTTCCTGTACTTAAGCTTGTGAGGACAATATGAACAACACTCAACTTGGCGTTTCCGAAAAAACCACGATGCCGCTCGCCGGCACGCGGGAAGCCACCCGGCCGGTGATCAGCTACAGTGGAACGCAGCAGAACGAGTTGCTGGCCGCACTGCCGCGCGACGTGCTGGAGTCGTTGTTCGAGCACCTGGAACTGGTGCAGCTGCCGTTCGGCAAAGAACTGTTCGAATATGGCAGCAAGCTGGAGAACGTGTATTTCCCCACGACCGCCATCGTTTCGCTGCTGTACGTGATGGAAGACGGCGCCACGACGGAAATCGCCGTGGTAGGCCACGAAGGCGTGGTCGGCGTGTCGATGTTCCCCGGCGAGCGGGCCATGTGCAGCGCGGTCGTGCAGAGCGCCGGCTACGGTTATCGCCTGAAGGCGCAGGCATTGCGCGATGCGTTCAACCAGGGCGGCGCCCTGCCCCAGCTGCTGATGCGCTACAACACGGCGCTGTTTGCGCAGATGGCGCAGAACGCCGTGGGCGGCCGCCACAGCTCGATCGAGCAGAAGCTGTGCCGCTGGCTGCTGGATCGCCTGGACCGCTCACCGAGCAATGAACTGAAAGTAACGCAGGAAATGATTTCGATCATGCTGGGCGTGCGCCGCGAAAGCATCACGGCCGCCGCCGGCAAGCTCCAGGAAGACGGACTGATCACCTACCGCCGCGGCAACATCACTGTACTGGATCGTGCGGGGCTGGAACGTTATGCGGGCGAGTGCTACAAGGTGGCAAAGACGGAATATGATCGCCTGCTCGTTGACGTAGCGGGCTGCTGACCGCCGGTTTCACCTCGTTGTCCTGCGCGCCGGGATCGACCGGGCCGCGCAGCGGAATACGCACTTCGATACAGGTACCCTTGTCGCCGCGCCCGCGGCGGATCGTCAGCGTACCGCCCAGCAGCAGTGCGCGTTCCCGCATGCCGAGGATGCCATGCGACATCGGCTTGGCCAGCGTGTCCGATGCGATGCCAATGCCGTCATCGATGATCCTCAGTACGATTCCCTCTTCCGTTCGCTGCAGCGTGACCGACACGCGGCTTGCCTTTGCATACTTGCGGATATTGGTCAGCGATTCCTGCACGATGCGGAACAGCGCAATCGACAGGCTCGTGTCGCCCTCCCGCACGATGCCGTCGATCTCGGGGCCGATCTCGGTATCGCACGGCAGCTTGGTCATGCGCGAGAAATCGTCGGTGTAGCTGTCGATGGCGGCGCACAGGCCCAGGTTGTCCAGCAGGCTCGGCCGCAAGTTCTCGACGATGCGGCGTTTCAACTCCACCGTTTCCACCAGCGTACTGCGCGCCCGCTTCAACTGGGCCGCCAGCTCCGGATGGGTCTTCTGCAATTGCAGCGTGACGGCGCCAATATCCATGCCGATCGATGTCAGGCTTGCCCCCATCTCGTCATGCAACTCGCGCGACAGGCGGGACTTTTCATCCTCGCTGACGCTGATCAGGTGCCGTGACAGCACCGATAGCTGTTCGGTACGCTGCGCCACCATGGCTTCGAGGTTTTCATTCGACTGCTGCAGCGCGTATTCGACCGCCGCCTGCCGAAGGTAGCTGCGGCTCACCAGCCGGTAGAACATCACCAGCACGACGATCGCGACCGCATTGATGAGGACGCCCAGCACGAGCGCATTGTGGTATTCCTTGTAGAACCTGGCGCTGCGTGCTTCCAGCGTTTCGCTCTGTTCCTGGATCATGATCACGGTTTGCAGGCGAATCTCGTCCAGGCCGCCTTTTTCGTCGCCATAGCGCGAAATATTGACGATCTCGTCGAGGCCACCGTGGTGGTATACCTCGATCGCCTGGCTCAGCATCGACAGCTTGCGCCGGATCAGCGTGTTCAACTGCGCCAGATTCTTCAACTGGGCTGGATTATCGGCGAGCAGCGTTTGCAACTGCCGCACTTCCGCCTCGGTCTTGTCCAGTACACTGCGGGTCGGACCGAGGTAGATCTCGTTGCCGGAAATGAAATAGCCGCGCATGCTGCTTTCCGCGTCCTGCACCAGCACGTCGAGGTACTGGAGCCGCTCGGCAACGCGCGAGCTTTGCAGCACCTGCGCATTGGCGCTTTTCAGGGCCTGCAGGTTATGGAAAAGGAACAGGCCATTGACGATAAGGATCAGCGCGCACGTGACGCACAGAACGGTCTTGTAAAGTGGCAGCCGGTCATGCGGCGCTGCCTTCGCGGTGAAATACATCCTGAAGCATCCTTCGCTGGCGCGGACGGCGGTCGGGTCATTATAGCCCGGCCGCTGTTTTAGTGCCTCTCGGAAATGCTTCGGAGCGGGAATATTGCCCGCAGGAACAACACTGGCATCATCGCCGCCCCAAAACAAAACCGCCAGAACCGGTCCTGGTGGATCGGCGCTGGCGGTCTGGCCTGGCGACGCGCAGTGCGGTCAATCCAGCAGGTTGTTCTTCATTGCATAGTAGGTCAGGTCACTATTCGACTGCAAGCCCATCTTCTCCATGATGCGCGTGCGGTAGGTACTGACCGTCTTGATGCTGAGCGATAGCGCGGTGCCGATATCGGAAACCGTGGCGCCGCGCGCGAGCCGCAGGAAAACCTGGAATTCGCGGTCCGACAACTCCGTGTGCAGCGCCGTGTTCGGATCCCGGTCGAAGCTCTGCGCCAGCAGCTCGCCCACTTGCGAGCTGACATAGCGCCGCCCCTGGAACACGGTGCGCACGGCGGTAATCAGTTCATCGGCTTCGCATTCCTTGTTCAGGTAGCCGTTGGCACCCATCTTGAACAGGTTGAGGGCATATTGCTGTGCTGGATAGCCGGACAGGATCAGCACCGGGAGATCCGGCTGGCCCTGGCGGATGGTACGCAGCGTGTCGATACCGCTCTGGTCAGGCATGGCGATATCGAGCAGCAGGACGTCGCAAATTTCGCGGCGCGCAATATCGAGTGCCTCGCGCCCGGTGCTGCCTTCCGCAACCACGGAAAATTCTTCGGATTGCGAAAAGATCTGTTTGAAGCCTGCTCGTACTATCTGGTGATCGTCACAAATGGCAACGCGTATCATTGTTTCCCTCGTATATCCCTGGCTTGGGAAATTGGCCGTGGATCGCTCGCCGAGCGTCTGTATTTTTCACTAACAGAATTATAACGTTGATATTGTAACACCAATCATTTAACGTTCTGACCCGTTGTCGCGCCTACATATGGGGATGCACGTAGCAAAAAAAAAGACGCCAGAGCGCGCCCTGTAGCGCGGCGCCTTACTTCAACAGACCAAGAATCGCCAGCAATTCGTTGCGGATCATTTCCCGGTCGAGCGGAGGTGGCGGTGGGGGCGTATCGTTATCATACGCTTCCTGGGCGGCGACGCCACGGCTGTCCAGTTTATTGCGCGCGCCGCTGATCGTGAAACCTTGCTCGTAGAGCAATTCACGGATGCGGCGGATCAGCAGCACTTCATGATGTTGATAATAGCGGCGGTTGCCGCGGCGCTTCACAGGCTTGAGCTGGGTAAATTCCTGTTCCCAATAGCGCAGCACGTGCGGCTTCACACCGCACAGCTCGCTGACCTCGCCGATCGTGAAGTAACGCTTTGCCGGGATAGGCGGCAAACTGACCAGTTCGGTCTTGCTGAGGCGATCGTTCATGCCGATCCTTTATCAGGCTGCCCGTGCCAGCGCGGCACTTTCTTCCACCATGCCCTTGAGCTTCTGGCTGGCGTGGAAGGTCACGACGCGGCGCGCCGTGATGGGGATTTCTTCGCCCGTTTTCGGGTTGCGTCCTGGCCGCTGCGGCTTGTCGCGCAGCTGGAAATTACCAAAACCGGACAATTTGACCGCTTCGCCCCGCTCGAGCGCATTGCGGATCTCGTCGAAGAAGGTTTCGACCATATCCTTTGCCTCGCGTTTGTTCAGGCCCACCTGCTCGAACAACAGTTCGGCCAGCTCGGCTTTCGTGAGCGTAGGCAAGCTCTTTTCAGCTTCCTTGCGTACCTTTGCAACCTGCATGGCGCTGTGCAACTCGGCATCCAGCGCAGATTGCAAAACCGCGGTGTCGTTGTTGTTAATTTTGCTGCCCTGCCTTTACAAAGTACGGGGTCCGGCAATGCCGGACCCGCTGATGTGAACCGAATATTGACTATTCTGAATGAATGCTGCAGCGCACGGAAGTGCTGCACGGTACTTACTGTCGAGCTTAAGCCCGGTCTAAGTCATTGGCAAAGCCGTGTAAATAAATTATCACAGTAAATTTATTACAACAACTTTGCCAAGACCCGGATATGTGCCGCTGGGCGGTGTGCGCGGCGCTTGTTTATTTCGCCGCACCTGCCTGACCCTTTCGCACATCCCTCTTTACTTTCGCACCTGCGCGCCAAGTTTTTGTGTCGCAGCATCAACCAGCGAACCCATCAATGCATCGACGATTTCGTCCTGCAGGGTTGTTTGAGTATCTTGCAAGCTAAAGCGGAAAGCAAGCGATTTCTCGTCCGACGCAAGGCCGACGCCACGGTATTCATCAAACAAAACAATGGCTTGCACAATGCGCGCATGCTCGCTGGCGGCGACCGTGGCGGCGAAGACGTCCAGCAATTGCTGGGCCGCGACGGTTTGCGGGACAACCATTGCCAGGTCGCGATTGGTGCCGGGGAACTTGGAAATCTCGGTATATTTCGGCACCGAACGTTGTTGCAAAGCAACCACATCGACCTCGAAGACCACCGGTGCCTTCGGCAGATCATACTGCTGCAGCCAGCGCGGGTGCAGCTCGCCGATGAAGCCGATTACCTTGCCGTCCAGCGACACGGAAGCTGCGCGCCCCGGATGCAGGGCCGGGTGATCCAGCTTGGCAAAGCGCAGCTGGGCGGGCGCGAACAGCGCTTCCAGGTCGGCCTTGACGTCGAAGAAGTCGGCATCCTTGGCCGGCAGCCCCCATTGCTCGTCCGCCTGCCCGCCATAGGCAATGGCGCCGATGCGCTGCGGCTGGTCGTAGCCCGCCACCGTCAGCGGTCCATCCTGCACGCCGGCATCGCGCCGGTAAACGGCACCCACCTCGAAGACACGCACACGCGGCGCCTTGCGGTTGACGTTGTAGCGCACGTTCGCGACCAGGCTGCCGATCAGCGACGAACGCATGACGGACAGCTGGCTGGCGATCGGATTCTGCAGCCTGATCGGGTCGGCGTTGCCATTGAAGTCCAGCTCCCACTGGGCTTCCACGAAACTCATGTTGACCACTTCCTGGTAGCCCAGGCCGGCCAGCTGGTGACGCACGGCGAACACCGAGCGCTGGCTTTCCGGCGCGATGCGCATCGTGTTCTCGGCCACCGGCGGCTTGGCCGGGATGTTCTCGAAGCCGTATACGCGTGCCACTTCCTCGATCAGGTCTTCCTCGATCTCGATATCGAAGCGGTAGCTGGGCGCCGTGACACTGAACACGCCGTGATCCACCGTGAACGGCAGCGCCAGGCGCGTGAAGATATCGGCGATGACTTCATCGGTCAGCGGCACGCCGATGACCTTCTGGGCACGCGCGGTGCGCAGCTGGACCGGCTTGCGCTCCGGCAGGTTGACAACCTGGTCGTCGATCGGCCCCACCCTGGTCTCGGGCGTGCCGCAGATTTCCAGGATCAGCGCGGTGATGCGCTCGATGTGCGCGGGGATCGTCGCGTAGTCGACACCGCGCTCGAAGCGGTGCGCCGCGTCGGTGGAAAAGTTGTACTTGCGGGCACGGCCCTGGATCGCGTTCGGCCACCAGAACGCTGCTTCCACGTACACATTGACCGTGTCGAGCGACACGGCGGTGGCGTCGCCGCCCATGATGCCGGCCAGCGATTCCACCTGTTCAGCGTCGGCCACGACGCCGACCCATTCATCGACGGAAACAGTGTTACCGTTCAGCAGCTTCAGGGATTCCCCGGCCTTGCCCCAGCGC
Source organism: Pseudoduganella sp. jia 9 (assembly GCF_055502615.1). Lineage (NCBI taxonomy): Bacteria > Pseudomonadati > Pseudomonadota > Betaproteobacteria > Burkholderiales > Oxalobacteraceae > Pseudoduganella > Pseudoduganella sp. jia 9. Next base: position 105,894 of record NZ_JBUPWE010000013.1, read on the forward strand.
ACTTCGAGGCCGCCATGGATCTTGTCCAGGTCGAACACGTGCGATGGGCGGCCCAGTTCGAGCATGACGTAGTTCGAGATGTCGACCAGTGCCGACAGCGAACGCTGGCCGCTGCGCTCGAGGCGCTGCTTCATCCAGTCAGGCGTTGCCGCCTTCGCGTTCAGGTTGCGGATCACGCGGCCGGCAAAGCGGCCGCACAGGTCCGGCGCGGCGATGCTGACCGGCAGCTTTTCGTCCAGTGTGACGGTCGCAGCGGCGCTCGCCGGCGCATTCAGCGGGGTGCCCGTCAGCGCCGACACTTCGCGCGCCACGCCCAGCACGGACAGGCAGTCGGCCTTGTTCGGCGTCAGCTTGATCGTGAATTTCAAGTCGTCCAGCGCATAGTAGTCGCGGAAGTTCGTGCCCACCGGCGCATCGTCCGGCAACTCGAGCAGGCCGCCGTGGTCTTCCGACAGTTTCAGTTCGCGCGCCGAGCACAGCATGCCCTGCGATTCGACACCGCGCAGTTTCCCGACCTTGATTTCAAACGGCTTGCCGTCCGCGCCGGGCGGCAGCACGGCGCCGGCCGTGGCGCAAGCGACGCGCAGGCCTTCGCGCACGTTCGGCGCGCCGCACACGATGTTGAGCAGCGTGCCGGTGCCCACGTCGACCTGGCACACATTCAGGCGGTCGGCATTCGGGTGCTTCTGCACTTCGCGCACGTGGCCGACGACGACGTTGGTGAACGGCGGCGCGACGGGTTCCACTTCTTCCACTTCGAGGCCGGACATCGTCAGCAGGTGGGACAGCTCATCCGAACTCATCTTCGGATCGACCATCGTGCGGAGCCAGTTTTCAGAGAATTGCATGATCAGCTTCTTCTTAGTTGAATTGTTTCAGGAAGCGCAGGTCGCCTTCGTAGAACAGGCGCAGGTCGTTGACGCCGTAGCGCAGCATCGTCAGGCGCTCGAGGCCGGAGCCGAACGCGAAGCCGATGTATTTTTCCGGGTCCAGCCCGAAATTGCGCACGACGCTCGGGTGCACCTGGCCCGAGCCGGACACTTCCAGCCAGCGGCCCTTCAGCGGGCCGGAACCGAAGGCGATGTCAATTTCGGCCGACGGTTCGGTAAACGGGAAGTACGACGGCCGGAACCTGACTTGCAGGTCGTCCGTTTCAAAGAAGGCCTTCACGAAGTTCAGGTACACGCCCTTCAGGTCGGCAAAGCTGATGTTCTCGGCGATCCACAGGCCTTCGACCTGGTGGAACATCGGCGAGTGGGTGGCGTCGCTGTCGACGCGGTAGGTGCGCCCCGGGGCAATCACCTTGATCGGCGGCTGGTGGCTGCGCGCATAGCGCACCTGCATCGGGCTGGTATGCGTGCGCAGCAGCAGCGGCTTGCCGGTGCTGTCGTTGCCTTCGATGTAGAAGGTGTCCTGCATCGAGCGGGCCGGATGGTTTTCCGGGCTGTTCAGGGCCGTGAAGTTGGTCCAGTCTGTTTCGATCTCGGGGCCGGCGGCCACCTCGAAGCCGATCGATCGGAAGATCGCCTCGACCCGTTCCCACGTGCGCATCACCGGGTGCAGTCCACCGGGAGCGCGGCCGCGGCCAGGCAAGGTCACGTCGATCGCTTCGGCATTCAGGCGCTGCTGCAGCTGGGCTTCGGCCAGCGCGTCGCGGCGCGCGGTCAGCGCGGCTTCGATCTGCTGCTTGGCAGCGTTGATCAGCGCGCCTTGCGCTTTCTTTTCCTCGGGCGCGAGCTTGCCGAGGCCTTTCATCAGTTCGGTAATCTGGCCAGTCTTGCCAAGGTACTTGGCTTTGGCGTTTTCAAGTGCGGCAGCGTCCGCGGCGGCGAGGAAGTCAGCCTGCGCGACGGAAACGATTTGTTCGAGGGAGTTCATCCGACTGATTTTCCTATGCTGGAAATGTAAAACGGGGCACCGGTCGTTATCCCGTGCCCCGCTCTTCGCGCCGCCCATCGGGCGGCACGCAACATCGATTGCCAATGCTTAATTAGGCAGCAGCGATCTTTGCTTTCACGGCGTTGACAATCGCGGCAAACGCCGGCTTGTCCATCACAGCCATATCGGCCAGGACTTTACGGTCCAGTTCGATAGCGGCTTTCTTCAGGCCATTCATGAAGACGCTGTAGGTCAGGCCGTGTTCGCGCGAAGCCGCGTTGATACGGGTGATCCACAGTGCGCGGAAGACGCGCTTCTTGTTACGACGGTCGCGGTAGGCGTACTGGCCAGCGCGCATGACTGCTTGCTTGGCAATACGGTAAACCTTGCTGCGACGACCGCGGTAACCCTTGGCCTGGTTTAATACTTTCTTATGACGGGCACGCGCGGTAACCCCACGTTTTACTCGAGGCATAGTAGCTCCTTAATGAGTGTGAGATTAAGCGGACGGCATCATGCGCAGGACGCTGGTGACGTCGGACGCATTGATGTTACGGGTGCCACGCAGCTGACGCTTGTTTTTGGTGGTCTTCTTGGTCAGGATGTGACGCTTGAACGCCATACCCGACTTGACGGTACCACCCGGACGCACGCGAAAACGCTTCTTCGCGGAGCTTTTGGTCTTCATTTTTGGCATAACACATCTGTCCTCGCGGACAGCTCCAAATAACAGGATCGCAGGTGGCAACAACACGTTGCGCTTGGGTGCCTGCTTTCACTTGTTGATGCAGCGGCGGCTGGGCCACTACATGTTGCGGATTTGATCCCGCAAATTCTTGTTGCCGTGCTAGGGAGCACAAAGGCTCAAACCGGTGTCCGACACTGCGTGTCCGACACCAACCCGCGGCAGCCGGCAATTATACCCGCTTTTTGCAACTGCGCACCAGCACTGCCGCTGCGTAATTGGAAAAACGCCTGTGGCCTCCGCCTTAAAAACCCGAGGCATGGTTGGAATCCGCCTCGGGAACCGCAGGCTTACCGAGGCGGATTTTTTTTCTTGGGGGCAATGACCATGATCATCTGGCGGCCTTCCATCTTCGGGAACTGTTCGACCTGGCCATGCTCTTCCAGGTCGGACTTCAACCGTTCCAGCATGCGCATGCCGATGTCCTGGTGGGCCATTTCGCGCCCGCGGAAACGAAGGGTGATCTTCGTCTTGTCGCCTTCTTCCAGGAACTTGATCAGGTTGCGCAGCTTGATGTTGTAGTCGCCATCGTCAGTACCGGGACGGAATTTGACTTCCTTCACGGAGATGACTTTCTGCTTCAATTTGGCTTCGTGCGCTTTTTTCTGCTCGGAATACTTGAACTTACCGTAATCCATCAGACGGCAAACCGGTGGCTGCGCGGTCGGCGCAATTTCCACGAGGTCCACGTTCGCTTCTTCCGCCAGGCGGAAGGCTTCGGCCAGGCTCACGATGCCCAGCGGCTCATTATTGACACCGGAAAGACGCATTTCCGGTGCCGTGATTTCGCCATTGATGCGATGCTGCGACTTGTCAGTAGCTATTGCAGTTTCCTTTAAAAATTTTGTATGGTGGCCGGTTACGAGGACTTAACGATCGTCCCCGTCAGGCTTTGCTGGCAACATCCTGCTGGAGTCGCTCAACCAGGGCATCGATGGACATTACACCCAGATCGACATTGCCCCGCGCGCGCACGGCCACGGTATTGGCATCCCGCTCTTTATCCCCGATGACGAGGATGTAAGGCATTTTTTGGACGGAATGTTCGCGTATTTTATACGTGATCTTCTCGTTGCGCAAATCAGCCGTGACGCGGAAGCCCAGCTTGCGCAGCCTGGCAGCCAGTTCGGTGGCGTATGCCGCCTGCCCTTCCGAAATATTCAGGATGGACACCTGCACCGGCGCCAGCCACATCGGCAGTGCCCCCGCGTAGTTTTCGATCAGGATGCCGATGAAGCGCTCCATCGAACCGACGATCGCGCGGTGCAGCATGACCGGCGTCTTCTTCGTGTTGTCTTCCGCGACATATTGCGCGCCGAGACGTTCCGGCATGAAGAAGTCGACCTGCATCGTGCCGACCTGCCACGGGCGGCCCAGCGAATCCTTCAGGTGGTATTCGATCTTCGGACCGTAGAACGCACCCTCGCCCGGCAGCTCCGTCCACGTCACGCCGCAGGCGCGCAGGCCCTGGCGCAGCGCCTCTTCGGCGTCGTTCCATACTTCATCGGTGCCGATGCGGTTATCCGGGCGCAGCGCCAGCTTCACCTCGATATTGGTGAAATCGAAGTCATCGTAGACTTCCATCGCCTGCTGGTGGAAGGCCACCACTTCCGGCTCGATCTGCTCGTGCGTGCAGAAGATGTGGCCGTCGTCCTGCGTGAAACCGCGCACGCGCATGATGCCGTGCAGCGCGCCCGACGGCTCGTTGCGGTGGCACTGGCCGAACTCGCCATAGCGCAGCGGCAGGTCGCGGTAAGAGCGCAGGTCGCTGTTGAAGATCTGCACGTGGCCCGGGCAGTTCATTGGCTTCAGCGCGTACTGGCGGTTTTCCGATTCCGTGACGAACATGTTTTCACGGTAGTTGTCCCAATGCCCGGTCTTGGCCCACAGGCTGGCATCCAGGATCTGCGGCGCCTTCACTTCCTGGTAGCCGTTGTCCTGGTATTTCTTGCGCATGTATTGCTCGACCTGCTGCCAGATCGTCCAGCCCTTCGGATGCCAGAACACCAGGCCCGGCGCCTCGTCCTGGAAGTGGAAGAAGTCCAGCTGCTTGCCGAGTTTCCGGTGATCGCGCTTCTCCGCCTCCTCCAGCATGTGCAGGTACTGCTCCTGCTCTTCCTTCTTGGCCCAGGCCGTACCGTACACGCGCTGCAGCATCTCGTTCTTCGAGTCGCCGCGCCAGTAGGCGCCGGCCAGCTTCATCAGCTTGAACACTTTCAGCTTGCCGGTCGACGGCACGTGCGGGCCGCGGCACAGGTCGGTGAACTTGCCTTCGCTGTACAGCGACACGTCTTCATTGGCCGGGATCGAGCTGATGATTTCAGCCTTGTACTCTTCGCCGATCGACTTGAAATACGCCACCGCTTCGTCGCGCGGCAGCACCTTGCGGGTCACCGGCTCGTCTTTCTTGGCCAGCTCGGCCATCTTCTTTTCGATCGCCACCAGGTCGTCCGGCGTGAACGGGCGCTTGTACGAGAAGTCGTAGTAGAAGCCGTTTTCGATCGTCGGGCCGATGGTCACCTGCGCGTCCGGGAACAGCTCCTTGACGGCGTAGGCCAGCAAGTGGGCCGTCGAGTGACGGATCACGTCCAGGCCTTCGGGATCCTTGTCGGTCACGATCGCCACGTCGGCATCCTGCTCGATCAGGAACGAGGTATCGACGACCTTGCCGTCGACCTTGCCTGCCAGCGCGGCCTTGGCCAGGCTGTTGCTGATATTGGAGGCCACCTGGGCCACGGTTACCGGCGCATCGAACTGGCGCACGGACCCATCGGGAAGTCGGACTGATACCATCATTGATCTCCAATCGGCACGGGGCCGCGTATTAAATGAGCTGAACTCAACTGAAATGAAGGGGAAATGCGAAAAACCCGGACGAAAAAAAACGCGGACTAGCCGCGTTATCTTTCAATTTGAAAAAGCCAAAGAAAGCCGATCGACTAGCGTCACTCACCAAACCTTAGCGGTTGTAGTTCGCGGTGTCATAACCGGATTGCCTTTCTCGCTCTTACATTGACTGTTACTGAAGTATTCTGGTGGGCGGTGAGGAATTCGAATCCCCGACCCCTTGGATGTCGACCAAGTATTCTAACCAGCTGAACTAACCGCCCTCTTGCACTACCTGACTACCACTACCTGACTACCATTTGCTGCTCTACTGCCTTGAAGTTGATGAGGTTGCTTCACACCGTGAAGCAAGCCTTCGCATTCTGGTGGGCGGTGAGGAATTCGAATCCCCGACCCCTTGGATGTCGACCAAGTATTCTAACCAGCTGAACTAACCGCCCAATGCCGAGCATTATAGAGAGCCGCCGCCGATAAGACAAGGGCCAGAATGAAATTGCCCCGCAAGCGCTCCCGGCCATAACTCCCCACTGCCAGCAGGGACGCAATCATGCGCGGCCGGAACGCATGCTATATTTTTGCCACACCCTCGACCGTATCGCGATGAACGCCACCAGCCACCTGCATGCCCACCTGAAGGGCGACGCCAAGTACAAGCACCAGCGCGCCGACCGCAGCCTGTCGATCCTGGCCTGGGCCGTCGGCCTGACGCTGACCTTTGCCGGCGTCGAAGTCGTGGCCGGCTTCATGGCCAACTCCCTCGCGCTGATCGCCGACGCCGGCCACATGCTGACCGATGCCGCCTCGCTGGGCCTGGCACTGCTGGCGCAACTGATCGCCAAACGGCCGCCCTCCTCGCGCTACTCGTTCGGCTTCGGCCGCGCCGAGGCGCTGGCTGCCTTCGTCAACGGCCTGGTCATGCTGCTGGTGATCGGCTGGATCGTCTACGAGGCGGCGCACCGCTTCGCCCAGCCGCAGGCCGTGCAGGGCGGCGCCGTGGCCGGCGTGGCCGCGATCGGCCTGGTGGTCAACGTGCTGGTCGCGCTGGTGCTGTCGCGCGACCGGGAAAGCATGAACACCCGCGCGGCGCTGGTGCACGTGATGGGTGACATGCTCGGTTCCGTGGCCGCGCTGGCCGCCGGCATCGTGATCTACTACACCGGCTGGATGCAGATCGATCCGCTGCTGTCGCTGCTGGTGTCGCTGCTGCTGCTGAAATCCACCGCGGGCATCCTGCGGGAATCGGGCCACCACCTGATGGAGGGCGTGCCGGACGATATCGATTATGAAAAGGTGGGCGACGACCTGGAAGGCGTCGAAGGCGTCAGTTCGGTGCACGACCTGCATGTGTGGGACATGGCGCCGGGCCAGCCGGCGCTGATCGGCCACGTCGAAGTGCCCGACCTGCAGCACTGGCCCGCCACGCTGAAGGCCATCCGCGCCATGCTGCTGGAAAAGCACGGCATCGATCACGTCACGCTGCAGGCCGAACTGGCCGGCAGGCAGGGGCGGCCGCAGTAGCGGCGCCGCCATTTCACATCAGGCGCGGCGCGCCTCCAGCACGCCCGTGACTTCCGAGATCGCGGCCAATGCCTTGTGCACCTGCGCCGTCGAGCCGATTTCCGCGGTAAAGGTCATGCGTGCCTGGCCTTTCGCGCTTTGCGTGTTCACGCCGATCACATTGATCTTCTCGCGCGAGAACACTTCGGAAATGTCGCGCAGCAGGCCCTGGCGATCGCCCGCCAGCACGAACAGGTCGACCGGGTAGACGGTATCGCCGCGCCCGTCACCCCATTCGGTGACGATGACGCGTTCGGGCGCCTTCATCCGCATCTCGGCAAAATTCTTGCACGACAGGCGATGGATCGACACGCCCTTGCCGCGCGTGACGAAACCCACGATCGGGTCCGGCGGCGCCGGCTTGCAGCACCTGGCCAGCTGCGTCATCAGGCCCTCCGTACCCACCACCAGCACGCCGGACTTGGCGCCCTGTTCGGTCGACGATGCGCGGCTCTTGTTCAGCACCACGGCATCCTCGGGCGGCGCCGGCTCGACATTGTCGTGCAGCGCATGCTCGACGTGGCGCAGCGAGAATTCGTCCTTGCCCACCGAGAGGAACAGGTCGTCCACCTTGCCGAAGCCCAGCTTCTGGGCCAGTGCTTCCAGGTTCACGGCAGTCTTGCCTTCGCGCTGCAGCGATTTTTCCACCAGCGACCGGCCGTGCGACAGCGTTTCCTGCACATCGATCGCATGGAACCACGCGCGCACCTTGGCGCGCGTGCGGTTGCTGACGGCATAGCCGGGGCTCAGCCAGTCGCGCGACGGGCCGGCCGTGCCGGGCGCGCCCTTGGCGGTGATGATCTCGCAGGTCTGGCCGCTCTTGAGCGGCGTATTGAGCGGCACCATCACGCCATCCACGCGCGCGCCGCGGCAGCGGTGGCCGACGTCGCTGTGCAGGTGGTAGGCGAAATCGATCGGCGTCGCGCCGACCGGCAGTTCCAGCACCCGGGCCTGGGGGGTCAGCACGAAGATGCGGTCGTCCAGCGCCGCTTCCTTCAGCTTCTCCACCCATTCGCGCTGCAGTTCCTCCTGGCCGACCACGGCGTCGGCCACGTCGGTCTTCCACGCCAGCAGCTGGCGCAGCCAGGCAATCTTCTCGTCGTATTTCTGGCCCTGGAAGCTGGAATTGCCCTCTTCCTTGTAGCGCCAGTGCGCGGCCACGCCATATTCGGCGAAGCTGTGCATTTCCTGCGTGCGGATCTGCACCTCGAGCGGCCGGCCGTCGTCCGCCATCACCACCGTGTGCAGCGACTGGTAGCCGTTCGGCTTCGGCCGCGAGATGTAGTCGTCGAATTCCTTCGGGATCGGCGTCCAGATGTTATGGACCAGGCCGAGCACCGCATAGCACGCCTTCACGTCCGCCACGATCACGCGGAAGGCGCGCACGTCGTACAGCTCCGTGAAATCGAGCTCCTTGCCGCGCATCTTGTTCCAGATGCTGTAGATATGCTTCGGCCGGCCGAACACCTCGGCCCGGATGCCGGCCGCGGCCAGTTCCGACTGCAGCCGTTCGATCGATTGCGTGACGAAGCTTTCGCGCATCATGCGCTTCTCTTCGAGCATCTTGGCGATGCGCTTGTAGTTCTCCGGCTCGATGAAGCGGAACGACAGGTCTTCCAGTTCCCACTTGATCTGCCAGATGCCGAGCCGGTTCGCCAGCGGCGCGTACAGATCGAGGGTTTCGCGGCCATAGGCGCGCGTCATGTCGTTGAATATCTTCTGGTCGGCGAACCAGCGCAGCGTGCTGCAGCACGAGGCAAGCCGCACCAGCACCACGCGCATGTCGCTGGCCATCGCCAGCAGCATCTTGCGCAGCGTTTCCATCTGCGCCACCGCCTGCTGCGCGGCGTTCTTGCCGCGCGTGGCGGCGGGCGAGCCCTGCGTCAATTCGCGCAGCCGGATCAGCTGATGCACGCCGATGACGAGGTCGGCCACTTCCTTGCCGAATTTCGGTTCGATCGCGATGCCCTGCGCCGGATCGAGCAGGCACAGCTCGAACAGCAGCGCGGCAATGCGCGTGGCCGCGTCGGTATTGAGCAGCGCCAGCGTGCCGGCCGCGCCCACGGCGAAATCGAAGGCCGGCTGGCCGCTCGTGCACAGCTTGCCCACATAGGCCTCGCCGGCGAAATCGAGCGCGGCAAGCACGCGCGCGCCGTCTTCCTTGGACAAACCCTGCACCAGCTGTTCGGACGTTGCGCTGTTCAGCGCCGCGATGGATACCATGACAAAACCTTTGCTGCTCGTCCAGCCGCCGTTCAACAGCCGGACCACTGCCTGAATTGGCAGGAAGCCGATGGCCATTGACCAGTGTCGGCTACCCTCGTACTGCGCGTGAATCTTACCGGCAAGCGCGGCGGATCAACGCTGGGCGGCGACCACCACGATCTCGATCAGCCAGGCCGGGTTGGCCAGGTTCGCCTGGACGGTGGCGCGCGGCGGCGTATGGCCTTGCGCGACCCACTCTTCCCACACTTCGTTCATGGCCGCGAAGTCCGCGAGGTCCTTGATGAAGATCTGGGTGGACAGGATGCAGCTCTTGTCGCTGCCGGCTTCGGCCAGCAGCTTGTCGATCGACGCCAGCACTTCGCGGGTCTGGCCCTTGATATCGGCATCCGGCTCGTTCGCGGCGACCTGGCCTGCCAGGTACACGGTGTTGTTGTGGATCGCCACTTCGGACATGCGCTTGCCTACGTACAGTCGTTTGATTTCCATTTCTTCTCTTTTCTACGGGTTCAACAAAAATAGGGTGAAGTAAACACTACGTTCCAGCAGCTTCCAGCAGGAACGCGCGCGCGACGGCGATCTGGTCGGCATGCACGAACGTCGGCGCGTGGCCCACGCCGGCGAATTCCGCCAGCCGGGCACGCGGCCCGCGCTGCGTCATCATCTGCGCCGTCGCATGCGACAGCAGATCCGACTCCGCGCCGCGCACCAGCAGCGTGGGACAGCGGATCGCATCGTAGGCGGCCCACAGCAGGTGCTCGTCGGCCGCCACCGACTCGGGTGTCGCGGCGCGGAACGGCTGCGCCAGCGCCAGGTCGTAGTGCCGCACCCAGCTGCCGTCGGCATCCTGGCGCAGCACGTCGCGCGCCATCTTCTGCCATTGCTGTTCGGTATGCGGGCCGAACGACGCCGACACATCGCGCACGAATCGCGCACCTTCCTCGAATGTAGCGAAGCGCACGTCCTGGCCGATGTAGTCGCCGATGCGGCGCAGCGCCGCGGGGTCCAGCACCGGGCCGATGTCGTTCAGGACCAGCCGCTCGATGGGGCTGTCCGGCAGCGATGCCAGTCCCATGCCGATCAGCCCGCCCATCGAGGTGCCGAACCACCCCACCTTGCCGTCGCCATCGGCCAGCACGCGCGCCAGCAGCGTGACCATGTCGCTGACGTATTGCGGCACCCGGTACAGGTCCGGGTTGCGCAGCCGGCCGGAGCGGCCGCGGCCCACCACGTCCGGGCACACCACGCGGTACTCGTCGGCCAGCGCGCGCGCCAGGTCGTCGAAATCGTCCGACACCCGCGTCACGCCATGCACGCAGACCAGCACTTTCGGGTTCGACGGATCCCCCCATTCCTGGTAGGCCATGCGGTGCAGGCCCGCCGGAGAAAGGCACTGCACCGACTTCAACGCTGGTTCGATCATCCTGGCCTCCTGCCGGGTCTTGGTTTTTGGGCTACATTCTACCGTGCGTTGCCGCTAAAATCCCTTGCAAGTTTAGCGTAGCGTAGAGGAGCACCGGCAACAGCAGGCCGGAACCGGCGGCACGGACCGCCATCAACTATGGAGCAGACCATGAGCAGCACACCTTCGAACGGCACTATCCTGGCCGGCAAGACGGCCCTCGTCACGGGGTCCACCTCCGGCATCGGCCTGGGCATCGCACGCGCGCTGGCCGCGCAAGGCGCCAATATCGTGTTCAACGGCTTCGGCAATGCCGACGACATCGCCACCCTGCTCGCCGCCACGGCGCAGGAATTCGGCGTGCAGACCGTACACCACAATGCCGACATGAGCAAGCCGGCCGAGATCGAGGCGCTGTTCGCGTTCGCCGCCGAAAAATTCGGCGGCGTCGACGTGCTCGTCAACAACGCCGGTATCCAGTTCGTCGCCAATGTCGAGGACTTCCCGGTCGAGAAATGGGATGCCATCATCGCCATCAACCTGACTTCCGCCTTCCACACCAGCCGGCTGGCCCTGCCGCGCATGCGGCAGCAGAACTGGGGCCGCATCATCAACCTCGCCTCCGCGCACGGCCTGGTCGGCTCGGCCGGCAAGTCCGCCTACGTGGCCGCCAAGCACGGCCTGGTGGGACTGACGAAGGTGACCGCGCTGGAAACGGCGCAGACCGGCGTGACGGTCAATGCCATCTGCCCCGGCTTCGTGCTCACGCCGCTGGTGCAGAAGCAGGTCGACGACCGCGCCGCGCGCGACGGCCTGAGCAACGACGAAGCCAAGCGCGCGCTGCTGGCCGACAAGCAGCCTTCCGGCGACTTCGTCACGCCCGAACAGCTGGGCGGGCTCGCCGTCTTCCTGTGCAGCGACGTGGCCAGCCAGGTGCGCGGCGCGGCCTGGAATGTCGACGGCGGCTGGGTCGCCCAGTAAGCAAACGCGGCCGGCAACGGCCGCAACGCTCCCTTCCTCCAGTTATGGGAGCGCTATCGTGAATAATTTACAACAGTATCCCGAGCGATACCTTATCCTCCTCGCAGAGTGAAACTCACGCGCGCCGGCATGCAAGCCTTGCTCGCGCACGCGAATTCCCGAAATATTCCGGCCCGCGGCATACCCCCTTGAGTTAGCATAATTTTACCTGATAGCGCTATCAAATAGAGTGTTTTCCTCGTTCTTGAGCAGCGCCCGAGTCAGGCTTGTTATCTTCCAACCATGGGGCATGACGCAATGAAATCAATTTCACGCAGCACCCTTCGTTCACGCTGGCGCTACCTGACGCCGGCATTGATGGCTTGTGCCACGGGGCTATCCGCGCCGGCGGCCCAGGCGGATGTCATCGATTTCGAGCAGATCGTGAACTGGTCTTCGCCAGCCGACAATTCCATCTACGTCGGCGGGGACACGTTTGCCACCAATGGTTTCAAGGCTGTCGTCGCGGACAGCAGCTACGTGCAGAGCTTCCCCGACTACGAGCCCGGCCTGGCTGGCGCCACGATCGCCGCGGGCGATTCGGGAGCGTGCGTGTGGCTGGCCTGCCCCTACCCCATCAGCCAGCATTATGCGGGGCTGAACGACGGCTCGCTGACGCTGTCGCGCGAGGATGATGCCGCGTTCCGGCTGTCCTCGCTCTCCTTCGGCGGTATCGCCAACGAAAACGAGGAAGGCAGCACGCTGCCGTTCGGCCAGCTGCGCATCACCGGCACCAGGGCGGACGGCAGCGTGGTCGCCACGGCGGCCGATTTTCCGGAACTGCACTGGTGGGCCGAATGGACGCTCGACCCGACGTTCGCAGCCACCGCCTTCGTCAGCATCACGATCGACGCCTGCACCTATGTGGGAGGAGGCGCGGTTGGCCGCGATTGCATCAACGGCCCAGACACGCTGAACGCCTCCCAGTTCGCGCTCGACGACCTGCACGTGAGTGCCGTACCCGAGCCGGGCACCGTCGCCATGCTGGTTGCCGGCCTGCTGCTGGTGGCCGCCCGCCGCCACATGGGAGGCAAGCCATGAAGCGCGCCTGCCTGCCCCTCGTCGTTCTGGTACTGGCCGCCCTGCCCGCATCCGCGGCGCTGGCCCAGAAGACAGGCCAGCTGCGCCGCCCCTATATCGTGCAGCTGGCCGAGAAGCCGGCCGCGAGCTATGAAGGAAGCATCGCCGGCATGCGCGCGACGCGCCCCGCGCCGGGCGCCAGGCTGGAGGCCCGCTCGGCCGGCGTAACCCGCTACGCCGACTACCTGAAACAGCGCCAGGCGGGCGTGCTGGCCGGCCTGCGCAACGCCAGGGTGCTGCACAGCTACCAGCTGGTCTACAACGGTTTTTCCGCCCTGCTGACGGATGCCGAAGCGAAAGCCCTGCGCCGCAAGAGCGGCGTGACGGCGGTGATGCTGGAAATCCCCCGCAAGCTCGATACGCACTACACACCCGCCTACCTGAACGTCGACGGACCGGGCGGCCTGTGGAGCCAGCTGGGCGGCAGCGAGAAGGCCGGCGAGGATGTCATCATCGGCATCATCGATACCGGTATCTGGCCCGAGCATCCCGCGTTCGCCGATCGCGTCGACGCGGACGGCAAGCCGACTTCCGATCCTTCCGGCAAGCTGGCCTATGGCCCGGCGCCGGCAGGCTGGAAAGGCGCCTGCCAGACGGGTGAAGGCTTCACCGCCGCCAACTGCAACAACAAGCTGATCGGCGCGCGCTACTTCAACGCCGGGATCCTGGCCGAAGGCCACGACATCCACTGGAACGAGTTCCTGTCGCCGCGCGACGGCATCGCAGTGGCACCGCGCTCGGGCTTCGGCCACGGTACGCACACGGCGTCCACCGCTGCCGGCAACCATGGCGCCGTGCCGGCGCTGGACGACGTCGCCGTTTCCCCGGCGTCCGGCATGGCGCCGCGTGCCCGCGTGGCCGCGTACAAGGTGTGCTGGACCTTCACGCGCCCCGCCTCGCCCGACGTGATGGAAAACCAGTGCATGCCGGGCGACTCGGTGGCCGCCGTGGAGCAGGCAGTGGCCGATGGCGTGGATGTCCTGAACTTTTCCATCGGTGGCGCGCTGTCGGTGGACGACCCGGTCGACCAGGCCTTCCTGGGCGCGGCGAATGCCGGCGTGTTCGTCGCCGCCTCGGCGGGCAATTCGGCACCGTGGTGGCCGGCTGCCCACCTCGTGCCATGGATCGCCACGGTGGCCGCGACCAATCACGACAAGATCACCGGCGCCGAACTGCTGGTCAGCGGCGGCCCGCGCTTCGTCGGCGGTTCGCTGAACAAGGCTCCCCTGCCCGCGACGCCTTTCGTGCTGGCACGCGACGCCGGTACGGTACCGTTCGCGGACCTGACGGAAGCGGACCGGGCCGCCCGCGCCACCTGCGCCAGCCCGGAGGAGGCTGCGCAACAGGGCGCCACCGCCGCGGCCGCCATCGACCCGGCCCGCGTGGCCGGCAAGGTGCTGGTCTGCGAGGGCGGGCTCACGTCACCGAAGGCCAAGAGCGTCGCCGCGCTCGGCTATGGCGCGGCGGCGATGGTGCTGCTGCAGTACGACCAGGCGCCCAGCTACGTGCAGTACGCGCTGCCAACCGTCGACCTGTTGCCGGCCGATGGCGCCAGCCTGGGCAACTACCTGCTCGAGCATCCCGAAGCCACGCTGTCGATGTCGGCGTTCGGCCTGCACGACAGCACCTCGCCGTCGCCGACGGTGACGTACTTCTCGTCGCGCGGCCCGAACATCGCGGCACCCGGGGTGATGAAGCCCGACCTGGCGGCGCCCGGCCTCGAGATCCTGGCGGGCACCACGCCGGACGGCGACCAGGCCACGCACGACCGTATCGCGGCCGAAGGCGCCACGCAGGCCGATACGCGCTGGCGCTTCCACACGGGCACCTCGATGGCGAGCCCGCACGTGGCCGGCCTGGCCGCCATGCTGCGCCAGCAGCATCCGGACTGGTCGCCCGCGGCCATCAAGTCGGCCCTGATGACGACGGCAAGGCCGACGCAGGACGACGGCAACTTCGGCACCATGAACGGCAGGCTGCCATGGGGCCAGGGCGCCGGTCTCGTCCAGCCGGCCCTCGCGGCCGATCCGGGCCTCGTGTACGACGCTGCGCCGCTGGACTGGCAGCGCTTCCTGTGCGGCGTGCAATCGGCCAGCGTTTCCCCCGCCGAGTGCACGGCGGCTGGCACCGTCGCGGACACGAACCTGAACCAGCCCGGGCTGACCGTGCCGTTCATCGCCGACACGGAAGTACTGAAGCGCTCCGTCACCAATGTGGGCCAGGCGGCGGCCACCTACACCGCCACGGCCGAACTGCCGGGCTTCGAGGTTGCCGTCGCCCCCGCCGAGATGACGCTGGCGCCGGGTGAGAAAGGCAGCTTCTCCGTGACGCTGAAACGCACCACCTCCGTCAACCGGGAGTGGCAGTACGGCTCCCTGGAATGGACCGATGGCGTACACCGCGTGCGCAGCCCGCTGCAGGCCCTGACGCTGGCATTCGACGCGCCGGAATACATCTCGTCGTGGATTTCGCGCGGCAAGAAGCTGTTCCCCGTCACGGCCGGGTCGGCGGCGCGCCTGCAGATCGCCGTCAGCGGACTGGCCCAGCCGCAGCGCGACATCCTGTCGATCCAGGGCGTCAGCGGTACCGACTACGGCGTGGCGGAGTGCCTGGCCGGCGGCAGCGAGCGCGTCGCCCTGAAGAAGTTCACGATCCCGGCCGGCACCCTGGGTGTGCGGTTCGGCGCCTTCTCGTCCGATTCGTCGGGCGCCGAAGGCGGCTTCATCGACCAGCTGAACCTGATCATCGTCGATCCGCACCAGCAGGTGGTCGGGCTGGCAACGTGGAACACGGGCAGCAGCGCGTCCACCACGGAGCCCGAGCCGGGCGAATACACCGTGTGCGTGTCGAGCGATGGGCCGGCGAACGGCGAAAGTGCCACGTTCGCCCTGTCCAGCTGGATCATCGCGCCGGGCCAGGACGCCGGCAACGTCAAGGTCACCGCCCCGGCGCGCCTGGGCAGGAACAGCACCGGGACGGTAGCGCTGGCATGGTCGGGCCTCGACAACACCAAGCGCTACTTCGGCGTGGCCAGCTATGTGCTCGACGGGCGCACGGAAGCCTTGACGGAGCTGTTCATCGATGCCGAGCAGCCCGAAGGCCTGCCGCTGGTCCCCGCCCGCATCCTGAAGAAGCCGCCGCCGCTGCAACCCAGCCGCAACCTGGTGAAAACGGCACGCTGGGCCCAGTAAGCACCAGCAACTAGCAACTACGTAGTAACCGCATTGTGGTTATCCCTGATAGGGGAAACCACAATGCGGATAATCACAATGGTGATAACTGAGATCGTTTGCAATGATGGGAGCACTGGGAAGCCAATGGAGACTCCAATCATGAAAAAACCGTTCTATAAAATCCTGTACGTCCAGGTGCTGTTCGCCATCTTCGTTGGCGTGCTGCTCGGCATCTACCTGCCGACCGACGCCGTGGCGATGAAGCCGCTGGGCGACGGGTTCATCAAACTGATCAAGATGATCATCGCGCCGGTGATCTTCTGCACCATCGTGTCCGGCA
Organism: Pseudoduganella sp. jia 9; assembly: GCF_055502615.1. NCBI lineage: Bacteria > Pseudomonadati > Pseudomonadota > Betaproteobacteria > Burkholderiales > Oxalobacteraceae > Pseudoduganella > Pseudoduganella sp. jia 9. Next base: position 122,159 of record NZ_JBUPWE010000013.1, read on the forward strand.
TCGCCGGCATGCAGGACGTGAAGAAGATCGGCCGCGTCGGCGGCAAGGCCCTGCTCTACTTCGAAGTCGTCTCCACCTTCGCGCTGGTGATCGGCCTGTTCGTCGCCAACATCGTCCGTCCCGGCGACGGCTTCAACGCCGATCCCGCCACGCTCGACACCAAGGCGATCGCCCAGTACACCGAGAAGGCTTCCCACCAAAGCACCACGGACTTCCTCCTGCACATCATCCCGAACACCGTCGTCGACGCGTTCGCCAAGGGCGACATCCTGCAGGTGCTGCTGATCTCGGTGCTGTTCGGCTTCGCGCTGTCGCTGCTGGGCGAACGCGGCAAGCCGCTGCTGCACATCATCGACGAGGCGGGCGCCGTCGTCTTCGGCATGGTCAACATCATCATGAAGGTCGCCCCGATCGGCGCATTCGGCGCGATGGCGTTCACCATCGGTAAATACGGCATCGATTCGCTGCTGCCGCTGGCCAAGCTGATGGGTTCGTTCTACCTGACCTGCTTCCTGTTCGTGTTCATCATCCTGGGCTCGATCGCCAAGTTCACCGGCTTCTCGATCGGCCGATTCATCGCCTACATCAAGGAAGAACTGCTGATCGTGCTGGGCACCAGCTCGTCGGAAAGCGCGCTGCCGTCGCTGATGAAGAAGCTGGAAAAGCTGGGCGCGTCGAAACCCGTCGTCGGCCTGGTGGTCCCGACCGGCTACTCGTTCAACCTGGACGGTACCAACATCTACATGACGATGGCTGCCCTGTTCGTGGCCCAGGCCACCAACACCGAGCTGACGCTGATGCAGGAACTGACGATCCTCGGCGTGGCGATGCTGACCTCGAAAGGCGCATCAGGCATCACCGGCGCAGGCTTCATCACGCTGGCCGCGACGCTGGCCGTGGTACCGACCATCCCGGTGGCCGGCATGGCGCTGATCCTGGGCATCGACCGCTTCATGAGCGAAGCCCGCGCCCTGACGAACTTCGTCGGCAACGGCGTGGCCGCCCTGGTGGTGGCGAAATGGGAAGGCGAGCTGAACATGGATACCTTGAAGCGCGAACTGGCCCACCCGTCGTCCCCGCACGAGCCGCTCGAAGAGACCAAGCACGGCGAAGACATGCCGGTTGCGAAGTCGGCATGATCCACGCAGTCTGAACCAGCATGACGGCCACCCGCGGGTGGCCGTTTTTTATGGCGCTGCTTCCCGCCCCAACACAAAGAAAAGGCACGCCGCGGCGTGCCATTTCCCTGTCTGCGCCGCGTGCGCCTTACACGGCCGAAAAATCCAGCTCGACGCCGGTGGCGGCGGCGATCTGCTCCTTCGTCACTTCCGGCGCCAGTTCGATGACTTTCAAACCGGTCTCCGTGACTTCCATCACGCCCAGGTCGGTGATGACGATGTCGACGACGCCCACGCCTGTCAGCGGCAGGTCGCACTGCTTCAGCAGCTTGTGGGACGTGGTGCCGTCCTTCGCGGTGGCCACGTGCTCCATCAGCACCACCACCTTCTTCACGCCGGCGACCAGGTCCATCGCGCCGCCCATGCCCTTCACCATCTTCCCGGGAATCATCCAGTTCGCCAGGTCGCCTTTCTCGGAGACCTGCATCGCGCCCAGGATGGCCAGGTTGATCTTGCCGCCGCGGATCATGCCGAACGAATCGGCCGAGCTGAAGTAGGCCGAGCCGGGCAGTGCCGTCACGGTCTGCTTGCCGGCGTTGATCAGGTCGGCGTCCACTTCGGCATCAAGCGGGAACGGGCCGATACCGAGCAGGCCGTTCTCCGATTGCAGGAACACTTCGATGTCGGTCGGTACGTAGTTCGCCACCAGGGTGGGCAGGCCGATGCCCAGGTTGACGTAGAAGCCGTCCTGCAGCTCCCGCGCCGCGCGCGCGGCCATTTGATCACGAGTCCATGCCATGTTCTTCTCCTCAGGCGGCGCGCACGGTGCGCTGTTCGATGCGTTTTTCCGGATTCGGGTTGTGCACGATGCGGTGCACGAAGATGCCGGGGGTATGCACGGCGTCCGGATCGATCTCGCCCACTTCCACCAGTTCTTCCACTTCGACGATCGTGACCTTGCCGGAGGCCGCCACGTTCGGGTTGAAGTTGCGCGCCGTCTTGCGGAAGATGAGGTTGCCCGCCTTGTCGGCCTTCCACGCTTTCACCAGCGCCACGTCGGCCACCAGGCTGCGCTCCATCACGTACTGCTCGCCGTCGAACTCGCGGATTTCCTTGCCGTCGGCGACGATCGTGCCCACGCCGGTCTTGGTGAAGAAGGCCGGAATGCCGGCGCCGCCGGCGCGCAGTTTCTCGGCCAGCGTGCCCTGCGGCGTGAATTCCAGTTCCAGCTCGCCGGCCAGGTACTGGCGTGCGAACTCCTTGTTCTCGCCGACATAGGAGGCGATCATCTTCCTGATCTGGCGGGTTTCGAGCAGCTGGCCGAGGCCGAAGCCGTCGACGCCTGCGTTGTTCGAGATGGCCGTCAATTCCTTGACGCCCGAATCGCGCAGGGCGAGGATCAGCGCTTCGGGAATGCCGCACAGGCCGAAGCCGCCGACGGCAATGGTCTGCCCATCCTGCACGACGCCGGCCAGGGCGGACGGCGCGTCCGGATATACTTTATTCATTGTGCCCCCTTCCATTTTTGATAAGCTAGGCGGAGTGGTCCGCCTTCGTGGCGTTCCAGAATAGGTTACCCGTAAGGAAAGTACAATACAGTAGAAATACGGCCGTATGGTTAGCCGGTACACATAAGAAAGCAATCCGAGACAGCGCAATGAATGCACCATACGAGATCGACTACGAGACCATCTTCCGGTTCGCGCCGGTGGGCATGTGCATTTCCGTCAACCGCGTGATCCAGTCCAGCAACGACGCGCTGACGCAGATGTTCGGCTACCCGCACGGCACGCTGGACGGCCAGTCGTTCTGCGTGCTGTATCCAACGATGGATGAATTCCTGCGCACCGGCCACCGCATCATTCCCATCATGAACGCGCGCGGCCGCTATTCCGACGAGCGCATCATGCGCCGCGCCAACGGCGAACTGTTCTGGTGCCACGTGACGGGCCGCGCGCTCGATTGCGCCGACCCGCTCGGCGCCGGCGTCTGGACTTTCGAGGACGTTTCCGAAAAGCGCCCGGTCTCGGCCGAACTCACGCCGCGCGAACGCGAGATCGCGGCATTCCTTGTCGAAGGCAAGACCAGCAAGATGATCGCCCGCGAAACGGACCTGTCGCCGCGCACCGTGGAAATGCACCGCGCAAAGCTGATGCGCAAGTTCGGCGCCGCCACCTCGTCGGAACTGGTGCACAAGCTGGTCGGCATGACGCGCTGACCCACAGCCGATAGCGGGACGGCGCGGCGGCGGCCCCCCCGCTGCGCGTCAGTCCGGAATCCGGGCGATCACCTTGATCTCGAAGTCGAATCCATACAGCCAGGTCACGCCGACCGCCGTCACGGTCGGATACGGCGCCTCACCCCAGAATTCCCGCGCCACGTCCCAGATATGCTCGAAACGCGTTTGCGGGTCGACGATGAACAGGCTGACGTCCACCACGTCGTCGAACGAACACCCGGCGGCGGCCAGGATCGCGTTCAGGTTGGCGAAGGCGCGCCGCACCTGGGCGTCCAGTTCCGGTTCCGGCGAACCGTCTTCCCGGCTGCCGACCTGCCCCGACACGAACAGGAAGCCATCCGCCCGCACGGCCGGCGAATAGCGGTTCTTTTCATACAGGGCCTGGCGGCCCGGGGGGAATACCACATCACGCTTGGTCATTGCATCTCTCCTTGAGCATCCCGGCTTGGGTATCCAAGCTTCGGACATGGCGCTACTGTAGCGGCCCGGGCCTTCCCGATAAACAGGCAAGCGCGACCAGGACTGTTTGTATAATCCAAACAATATCTGGGGAGAGCATGGACCGTTTCGATGCAATGAAGGCCTTCGTTCGCGTCGTCGAAGCCGGCAGCTTTACGCGCGCGGCCGAGACCCTGCACATGAGCCGCGCGACCGTGACGCAGCTGGTGCAGCAACTGGAGGCGCGCTTGCGCGTGCGCCTGCTGAACCGCACTACGCGGCGCGTCAATGTGACGGCCGATGGCGCGGCACTCTACGAGCGGGCGGTCGGCCTGCTTGCCGAGCTCGACGATATCGAAACCAGCCTGCCCGGCGCCGCCACGGCGCCCCGCGGCCAGTTGCGGGTGGACGTGCCCAGCCCGCTGGCCGCGCTGGTGGTGGTGCCGGCGCTGCCCGGCTTCCACGAACGCTATCCGGACATCCAGCTCGACCTGGGCGCCAGCGACCGCAAGGTGGACATCATCGGCGAGAATGTCGACTGCGTGATCCGCGGCGGCGAGCTGGCCGACGGTTCGCTGATGGCGCGGCGCGTGGCGGACCTGGGACTGGGCGTCTATGCCGCGCCTTCCTATGTGGCGCGTGCCGGCCTGCCGGCACATCCCGGCGCGCTGCACGACAGCGAACACCGCATCGTGGCGTTCCGCTGGTCGGGAACGGGATTCCCGTACGTGATGCATCGCGACACCGAGCGCGCCGCCGTACAGGGCCGGTACATCCTGCGTACCGATGACGGCAACGCCTATCTCGCCGCCGGCCTGGCGGGCCTCGGCATCCTGTGGCTGCCCGATTACATGGCCCGGCCGCACGTGGCGACGGGCGCCCTGCTGCCCCTGTTCACGGACTGGCATATCGAGCCGATGCCGCTGTGGATCGCCTACCCGCCGAACCGCCACCTGAGCAGGAAGGTGCGCGTGTTCATCGACTGGATCGTGGAGCTGATGGCGCGGTCCTGAGCCCGGTAGCGCATTCCACCTGCCTGCCCGGCCATGGCGGCCCCGGGCACTTCCGGCCTGGCTGGTTCGTTTATTGCGCCGTCATGCCGTCATCGGCCGAAATCACTGCACCATTGATGAAATGCGCATCCTCGCCGGCCAGCAGCAGCAGCAGGCCATCGAGATCTTCCGGCTTGCCCGGCCGCTTGCGGGGCAGCATTTCGATCAGCCGGCGCCCATGCTCGCTGGCGAAATAATCCTCGTTGATCTCGGTGGAGATGTAGCCGGGGCAGATCGCATTGATATTGATGCCATAACGGCCCCACTCCACCGCCATCGCCTTGGTCATGTGGATCACGCCTGCCTTGCTCATGCAGTACACGCCGATCTGCGGCAGCACGCGCTGGCCCGCCACCGAGGCGATATTGATGATGCGGTGCTGCTTTTTCGGATCGCCCTTGGCGCGCGCGATCATCCGCTTGGCCGCTTCCTGCGCCACGAAGAAGGCGCCGCGCAGGTTGGTGTCCATCACGAAGTTATAGTCTTCCGGCGTCACATCGACCAGCCGCTGCGTGGTCGACACGCCGGAATTGTTGACGAGGATATCGATCGGTCCCGCCTCCGTTTCGGCGTGGGCGATCGCCGACTTGATGCTGGCGTAGTCCGTCACATCGAGCGCGACCACATGGGCCGCGCCGCCATCGGCCTCGATCTCGGCACGCAATTCCTTCAGGCGCTCGACCCGCCGCGAGGCCAGCACCACTTGCGCGCCGGCGCTGGCCAGCACTTTCGCGAAGCGTGCCCCCAGGCCGCTGGACGCCCCCGTCACGAGCGCGATCTTGCCTTCAAAATTGACTTCGATACCCACGGCTTGCTCCCTTGTCTCGATGCGCGGTCGACGCGGTACGGTCGCCGCGGCACTGCTCCCGTATCTGTTCCGCCCCTGCTCCGCAAGTGATTCCGCACGGCTTCCAGCGGTATCTACGTCCTGTCCCCGCTTTGTCCCCGCTTTGTTCCGTATCTTACACAATTGGCCAAATTAGACGGGAACATCTACTACAATGCCGTTGCATTTGGGGCAGAAAAAGAGCACACTCGTGCTAATTTTCCCCGATTTCATAAACCTATAAAAATCCTATGACGAATCTCGTTGAACAGTACGGCCCGCGCGAAGCAATGGAGTACGACGTGGTGATCGTTGGCGGCGGCCCGGCCGGCCTGTCCGCCGCGATCCGCATCAAGCAGCTGGCCCAGGAAAAGGGCCAGGAGGTTTCCGTGGTCGTGCTGGAAAAAGGCGGCGAGCTGGGTGCGCACATCCTGTCCGGCGCCGTGATGGATCCTCGCGCGCTGACCGAGCTGATTCCCGACTGGAAGGAAAAAGGCGCGCCGCTGAACACGCCCGTGACCGAGGACCGGGTGCTGTTCCTGACCGAAACGAAGGCCTACAAGACGCCGAACTTCATGGTCCCCAAGTGCCTGGAAAACCATGGCAACTACGTGATCTCGCTCGGCAACGTGGTGCGCTGGCTGGGCCAGCAGGCGGAAAGCCTGGGCGTGGAAATCTTCCCCGGCTTCCCGGCCGCCGAAGTGCTGTACAACGAGGATGGGTCGGTCAAGGGTGTCGCCACCGGCAATATGGGCGTCCGGCGCGACGGCGAACCGGGACCGGATTTCCAGCTCGGCATGGAACTGCACGGCAAATATACGCTGTTCGCCGAAGGCTCGCGCGGCCACCTGGGCAAGACATTGATGGCCAAGTACGACCTGAACAAGGGGAAGGATCCGCAGGCCTACGGCATCGGCATCAAGGAGCTGTGGGAAATCGATCCGGCGAAACACCAGCCGGGCCTCGTCATCCACACCTCCGGCTGGCCGCTGGCACATGACGTCTATGGCGGTTCGTTCCTGTACCACGCGGAAAACAACCAGGTGGTGGTCGGCTACGTGGTCGGCCTGAACTATGCCAATCCGTACATCTCGCCGTACGAGGAATTCCAGCGCTACAAGACGCACCCGGCGATCCGCGGCTACTTCGAAGGCGGCAAGCGCATTTCCTATGGCGCGCGCGCCATCACGTCCGGCGGCCTGCAGTCGCTGCCGAAACTGGTGTTCCCGGGCGGCTGCCTGCTCGGTTGCGATGCCGGTTTCCTGAACATGAGCCGCATCAAGGGCAGCCATGCGGCCATCAAGTCCGGCATGCTGGCCGCCGAGGCGCTGGTCGACGCGCTGGCCGCGAACCGCCAGCACGACGAACTGTCGGCCTACCCGGCCGCGTTCGAGCAGTCCTGGCTGCACGAGGAACTGCACGTGGCGCGCAACGTCAAACAATACCTGAACAAGGGCCTGGTGTTCGGCACGATCATGACCGGCATCGACCAGATCGTCTTCCGCGGCAAGGCGCCCTGGACGCTGCGCCACAGCGAGCCGGACCACGCCTGCCTGAAGCCGGCGGCGAACTACCAGCCGATCGTGTATCCGAAGCCGGATGGCAAGCTGACGTTCGACAAGCTGTCGTCCGTGTTCATCTCGAACACGAACCATGCCGAAGACCAGCCGGTCCACCTGACACTGAAGAACCCGTCGGTGCCGGTGGACGTCAACCTGGCCAAGTACGCCGGCCCGGAAGCGCGCTACTGCCCGGCCGGCGTGTATGAGTTCGTGAAGAACGACGGGGTCGACCGGCTGCAGATCAATGCGCAGAACTGCGTGCACTGCAAGACCTGCGACATCAAGGATCCGACGCAGAACATCGTGTGGGTCACGCCGGAAGGTGGCGGCGGGCCGAACTATCCGAACATGTAAGGCCAGGCCCGGCCGTGCAGGTGTGCCGGGCGCAGGCGGGTCGGCACCAGCGGTATGATGGGCTAATGCCGCTCTGTTCCCCGGTTCGGAGCGGTGCCTGCCGCAGTAGAATGCGGCATAGCCACTCGACCCGTTGCGATGACCACCACCAGCGATCATGCAGTATCCGGCAGCGCATCAGCGTTGCCTCCCGAACTCGAGCCTGCCGCGGCCGCCCTGGCCAGCGGCGATCACGCTACCGCGCTGGCACAGCTGCGCTCCCTGACCGGCACGCTGGCGCAGTCGCCCCACCTGTGGCGCCTGCTCAGCGAAGCCGTCCGGGCGCAAGGGGGCGATCCCCTGCCCGAGCTCATCCACTGGGGCCAGCTCGATCCCGGCAATCCTGATGCACACGTCCTGCTGGGCCACGCGCTGCAAGACCGCGGCGAACTTGCCGCGGCGGCAAACAGCTACCGGCAGGCGTTGACTGCCGATCCGTCCAATCTTGCTGCGCTGGTAGAGCTCGCCGGTGTCGAGCAGGGGATGGGCAACGCCGCCGTTGCCGTGGAGTGTTACCAGCTGGCCCTGCAACTGGCCCCGAAGCTGCATCAATTGTATCCTTCGCTTGCCTCGGGCCTGCATGCCCTCGGACGCTATGAAGACGCCAATGCGGCCTGGTCGAAAGCGATCCGGCTGCTGGGCGATGACGCGCTGCTGCATTACGCGCGAGCGGAATCGCTGCGGGAGTGCGGACGCATGGGCGAGGCGCTCAACGCCAGCGAACGGGCCGTGAAGCTGGCGCCGGACGACGCCGCGGCATTGCAGCAACTGGCATCGTTACAGATGGCGCTGGGCAAGCTGCACGACAGCGCGCTGAACTACGGCAAGGCGCTGCTGCTGGCCCCGGACAACGTGCAGGCGCACATCGATTTCGCCGCCGTGCTGCACAAGCTGGGACTGGAAGACGAGGCGGTCTCGCACTTGCGCGATGCCCTGCGCATCGATTCCCAGTCTTATCTCGCCGCAGGCGTTCTCGGCGGGCTGCTGATCGAACTGGGGCGCCACGACGAGGCGCTGCCGTACCTGCGCCATGCGCTTGCAATCAAGCCCGACTATGCATACGCGCTGAACAACCTGGGTACCACGCTGCATGCTCTCGGCGAAAGCGCCGCCTCCGTGCAGTATTTCAAGCAGGCTATCGCAATCAATCCCGGGTTCATCGACGCCTACCGGAATCTGTCGCTCGTGCTCAGCCAGTTGGGCAGACACCGTGAATCGCTGGAGAACAGCGTGGTCGCAATGGCGCTGGCGCCGGATGATGCGGAGTTGCTGTTGAATCTTGCCAATGCGCAGGCGGCGATGGGCGACATCGACCGGTCCATCGCCCACTTGCGCAAGGCCGCAAGGCTCGATCCCAAGGCTGCGAACATCCGCTCGAACCTGGCGCACTATCTGAGCATGGCTGGCGAGACCACCGAAGCAATCAAGCTGTGCAGGGAGGCGATCGCCCTTGACCCAACGTTCACCGGCGCCTATTCAAACCTGCTGTTTTGCCTCGCGCACGCCGATGCCGATCACACTGCCTTTCAGGACGCGCACCGCGCCTTCGCCGCGCAGTTCGAGCGGCGGGATCGCTGGATCCGGCCGCTCGAAACGGAAGCCAATCCAGACAAGCGCATCAGGCTTGCGTTCATTTCCGGCGACCTTTACAACCATGCCGTGGCCAGCTTCATTCGTCCTGTGATCGAGCACCTGCGACACGATACATCGCTCGAACTGCTGGTCTATTACACCAATACCCTGAATGACAACGTAACCGCCGCACTGCGCGGTTACGTGCCGCTCTGGCGCGATGTCGGCCACTTGTCCGATGACGAACTCGACACCTTGATCCGCACCGAGCGGATCGACGTGCTGATCGATCTGTCGGGCCACACCGGCCACAACCGCCTGCAAGTACTGGCACACAAGCCTGCTCCAGTGCAGATCACCTGGATCGGCTATCCCGGAACGACCGGCCTCGGCGCCATCGATTACTTCCTGACCGACCAGCATCTGCTGCCGCTCGGCCGTTTTGACAACCAGTACAGCGAACACATCGCCTACCTCCCCGCCTCCGCCGTGTTCGAACCGTCGACAGAGGCCGTCGATGTCAATCCGCTGCCCGCATTACGCAACGGCTACATTACTTTCGGCAGTTTCAACCGAGCCAACAAGATCAATGGCGAAGTGGTGAAGTTGTGGGCGCAGGTCCTGCACGCGGTTCCTGCTTCGCGATTGCTGCTGGGCGCGCTGACGGGCAACAATCTGGAGACCAGCCTGCGCAGGATGTTCGACGCCGCCGGTGTGTCTGGCGAGCGACTGATATTCCATACGCGTGGCAACATGCGTGAGTACCTGACACTGCATCACCAGGTCGACTTGTGCCTTGACACGTTCCCGTACACGGGGGGCACGACAACACTCCATGGACTGTGGATGGGGGTGCCGATTGTCACGCTGGCAGGCTCGACGCCGTCTGGCCGGACCAGCGCGGCAATCCTGAGCCACCTGGAGCTTGCCGATTTCATCGCGGACACGCCGCAGGCTTTTGTCGATGCTGCCGTGGACTGGGCTGGCAAGCCGGCCGCACTCGGCGAGTTACGTGCAACGATGCGCGAACGCATGCGTGGCTCCGCCCTTGCACGTCCCGATCTGCTGGCGGCGAACCTCAGTGCAATGGTCCGGCTCATGTGGCAACGCTGGTGCGAGGGAATGCCGCCAGCTCCGCTGGTGCTGGAATCATCCGCGCAGCACGGCACGGCACGAAATCAGGATTAGGCCACTTGCAGCTTTGCAGGCAACGAAGGCACCGGTTACAATTGCCGCAGATAAACATCCAGCGGCTCCGGTGCCGAATACATTGCAACCGTCCGGTTCGCCGACCACCGTTTACGCTGCAAGTTCGAAGCGGTCGTGCAATAACGTCACGAGGATGACAGTATGAACAAGAACATGTGTGAGGTGTACCCACATGCGCCAATCAATTTCCCGAACTGCGGGATATATCGCGGTGGCGCACGATGAAACAGCCACCCACTTCGCCCATCTATGTCACGCAACCGGCCTTGCCGCCACTGGAAGATTTCATCCCCTACCTGCAACAGATCTGGAACAACAAGATTCTGACAAACGGAGGGCCGTTCCACCAGCAGTTCGAGACGGAACTCGCCCGTTACCTGGGCGTGCCGCACCTGTCGCTTTTTTCGAATGGCACGCTGGCGCTCATGACTGCCATGCAGTCGCTGCGCATTACGGGCGAAGTCATCACGACGCCCTATTCATTCGTCGCCACTGGGCACTCGCTGCTGTGGAACGGCATCAAGCCCGTGTTCGTCGATATCGAACCGGGCACGTTCAACATCGATCCACGCCTGATCGAAGCGGCCATTACGCCGCAAACGACAGCGATCTTGCCCGTCCACTGCTACGGTCGCCCGTGCAATGTGGAACAGATCGAGGAAATTGCTGCGAATTTCGGCTTGAAGGTCATTTACGATGCCGCGCATGCGTTCGGTGTCCAGCACTGTGGCAGCAGCGTGCTCAATCACGGAGACCTGTCAGTTCTCAGTTTTCATGCGACAAAAGTCTTCAACACGTTCGAAGGCGGTGCGATCATCTGCAAGGATGCGCGTACCAAGCGTCACATCGACCATCTGAAGAATTTCGGCTTCGCCGATGAAGTGACGGTCGTCGCTCCAGGCATCAACGGCAAGATGAGTGAAGTGAACGCGGCGTTCGGCCTGCTGCAGCTCAAGACCATCGATGCGGTGCTGGCGGGCCGGGCCGCGGTCGATCACCGCTACCGTGCCGCACTGCAGGACATTCCCGGAATCGAGTGCCCGGCAATTCCGGCGGAAACGCAGCCGAATCACTCGTATTTTCCCATCCTGGTCCAACCGGGCTATCGACTCAGCCGGGATAAATTATACGAAAAGCTGCGTGCTGCAGGCTTCTATGCGCGGCGCTATTTCTACCCGCTGATCAGCGAGTTTCCGATGTACCGTGGCATGCCCTCGGCCCGGCGCGAACATCTGCCGGTTGCCCATCGGCTCTCTCTACAAGTGCTTTGCCTGCCGATCTATCCGGATCTGCCCGCCGACCGGCAGGACGAACTCATAGACCTGATCCGAACAGCCTGAGAAGCCGATGCGAACGATTATCTTTGGAAACGGCGCCACTGCCCGCCTGCTACATTCGTATGCCCGCCACAGCCTCGATATCGCCGGTTTCACTGCGGACGACGCTTATGTCGAGGAAAGCACCTTTCTGGGTCTGCCGCTCGTCCGTTTCAGCGAACTCGAGCACCATTTCGCGCCCGCCGACCATGCCGTGATCGTCGCGGTCGGTTTCGTTGACATGAACGGCCTGCGGGCGCGCCGCCAGGCCGACCTGTCGGCACGGGGCTTTCGACTTGCCAGTTATGTCCACCCTTCCGTGTTCCGGCACGACGGCGTGACGATCGGCGACAACTGCATCATCCTCGACAATGTTTCGATCCACCCCGGCTGTTCGATCGGTGATGGCACTTTCATCTCCAGCAATGTCAACCTGGGGCATGACTGCGAGATTGGCCGGTTCAACTGGATCAACGCGGGGATCGCACTGGCGGGGAACTGCCGCGTTGGTGAAGCTTGCTTTTTCGGCGTCAACGCCAGTGCCGCGCACGGACTGACGATCGGCGCGCGCAATTTTATCGGCGCAAACACACTCATTTCTGCCAGCACATCCGACGATCAGGTCTGGCTGCCGGAGCCGGCACAGCTGTTCAGATTGAAGAGCCGGTCTTTCCTGAAATTCTCGAAACTACTGGGATAACATGATGTTTTCCGCAAGCGAAGGCAGCCGCCAGGGCTGCGTTGCGCCGTCTTTTTTCAATGCTGCCAACGCGCATCCCGACAAGCAGGCCATCTGGTGCGATGGCCGTACCGCCACTTATGGCGACCTGTCGACGCTTGTGCGCCGCTGGTCATGCGCGCTGGCGGAATCCGGCGTACAACCCGGCGAACAGATCGGCGTCCTGCTGCCGAACAGCATTGAGTTCGCGGCGCTGCTCCTGGTGGCAGCCGACCTGGGCGTCAGTCTCGTTCCCCTCAACACGTCGCTTGCTCCGGAAGCGGTCCAGCGCGCCTTTGCCGCCACCGAAGTTCGACATATCGTCGCCACGGCGAGTCTGCTGGGCGCCTTGAACGAAACAGTGAGCATGGGGCAGGCGTTGGTGCCAGGGCTGCAAATCTCCGTGGATGGCGCAGTGTCCGGCGCAGTGACGCTGCAGGAACTGCTCGCGCCGGTACCGCACGACGTGCCGCCGCGCGGCCTCGGCGATCCGCAGCACCCGCTGATCCTGACGATGACATCCGGCTCGACCGGGGACCCTAAACCGATCGTCCTGACACAACGCACCAAGGTGAACCGCGCCGCTGCGGCGATGGAAATGTATGGCGTTGGTCCTGACGATGTGATCCTTGCGGCCACGCCGATGTATCACTCGCTGGCCGAGCGGCTGGTCCTGATGGCACTGATGCATGGCGCCACCGCGGTCGTGATGGCGCGCTTTTCCACCAACGCCTGGCTGCGCTGCGTGGCAGAGCAGCGCGCGTCGTTTACGATCGCCGTATCGTCGCAACTCCGGCAGATCGTTGCCGAACTGCGCACGCCCGGCAGCCACGACCTGACCAGCCTTCGGTGCATCGTATCGTCGTCGGCGATGCTCGACAATGCGACGAAGGACGAGCTGCTGTGTCGCATGGGCTGCGCGTTCCACGAATGCTATGGCACATCCGAAATCGCCATTGCGACGAACCTCGACAGTTCCCGCGCCGCCGGCAAGCTGGCGTCGGTCGGCAGCCCGGCGCCGGGCGTCGACATCCGCATCCTCGGCGCAAACGACGTCGAACTGTCACCGGGGATCGTTGGCGAAATCGCCTGCAGAACCCCGATGCTTTTCGGCGGTTATTATCGCCGGCCCGAACTCACGGCAGCGGCGATGTGGGGCGACTACTTCCGTACTGGCGACCTCGGCTGCCTGGACGAGGACGGCTTTCTTTACTTCCGCGGCCGCGCCAAGGACCTGGTCATTACGGGTGGTGTCAATGTCTATCCGGCCGACGTCGAGGCAGCGGTAGCGGCGCTGCCGGGAATTAAAGAATGCGCCGCTTTTGCCGTTGCTGACGATAAACTCGGCGAAGTCGTGGGAGTTGCGCTGGTTCTGGAAGATGCGGATTCGTTCAACATGCGCGCACTTCGCGTCCTGTGCGCTGAGCGGCTGGCCGATTACCAGCAGCCGAGGCACTTTTTCGTTGTTGAAGCGTTACCGAAGAACCCGATGGGGAAAATCATGAAATTCGAACTGGCAAGACAATTCAGCAAGCCCGCCGCCGCGGCGACGCAACGATGAGCACGGTGCCGCCCCCTCCCCTGCGCATTGCCTTTATCGGCGGTGCCGTCAACTCCGCCGTGGGATATGCCCACTTTGCCGCCAGCACGATGGACCGCCGATGGGAGCTGGTGGCGGGCTGCTTCAGTACACAACAGCAGGACAATCATAGCTCCGCGGCAAGCTATGGCATAGCGGCCGATCGTACTTACGCGACTTGGATGGATCTGGTTGCAAACGAACGCGACCGGATCGATGCCGTCGCAATCCTGACACCGATTCCTGCACACTTCGACATGGTGGCCGGCTGCATGCGTGCCGGGCTCCCCGTGATCTGCGAAAAGGCGCTGACGGGAGCACCGGAACAGGCACGTGCACTCCTGGCCTTGCGCGATGAGCTTGGCGCATTTCTTGCAATTACGTATAACTATTCGGGCTACCCGATGCTGCGCGAACTTGCCCACAAGGTGCGTTCCGGCGAGCTGGGGCGTATCCTGCATTTCCAGGCCGAGATGCCACAGGAAGGTTTCGTGCGTACCGACAGCCGCGGCAACAAGCCGTCGCCACAGGCCTGGCGGCTGAGCGATGGCGAGGTGCCGACGCTGCACCTCGACCTGGGTACGCACCTGCATCAGATCGTGCATTACCTGACGGGCGAACGTCCGCTCGACGTCGTAGCTGACCAGAACCATTATGGCTGGTTTGACGGCGTGGTCGACAACTCCAGCTGCCTGGCCCGGTACAGCGGAAATATCCAGGGGCAGTTCTGGTTCAGTAAATCGGCGCTCGGCCACCGCAATGGCTTGCGCATCCGCATCTATGGCGAGCGTGCATCGGCCGAGTGGTACCAGTTGTCCCCCGAAGAGTTACTCGTGTCACACCGTGACGGCCGCCGTGAGCTGCTCGACCGCGCCGGCGCATGCGAAATCACCAATGCACGCCGCTACAATCGCTTCAAGGCCGGCCATCCGGCCGGATTCCTTGAAGCCTTCGCCAATCTCTACGTGGACTTGGCCGACTGCCTCCAGCAATATCGCGCTGCGGGCGCCTGGCAGTCCAATGAGGTATTCAGCGCTGAACTGGCACTCGAAGGGCTGCACTTCCTTGATGCCATGGTCCGCTCCACGCAATCGCGCGGCTGGGTTGCCGTGCAACGCTGAGTTATCGAACTAATAAGGAACGCATCTTGAACGACCCGATCCGCGCACGCATCCTGGCGCAACTGCAACGCAAAGGCGGCCTGCCTCCCGGTTTTACCGACGACACGGACTACATCGACGAAGGTATCGTCGACTCGCTGGCCATCGTCAAGTTCATCGTCGAACTGGAGACGGCGTTCGGCATCGAGTTGACGGAGGAGGACATCGAATCGCCCGCCTTCCGCACCGTTGCCGGCCTGGCCGGACTAGTCGCCGGCAAGCGTAGCGATGACTAGGCATCCTCAATTTGCATCGGCTGCCGAGGCGGCTAGCGCGTTTTTCTCGCCGGATCTGTCGGCCGCGCGCTTCCTGCTTGGTCGCAACGAGAATGCTGCCGCGCTCATGAGTAACCCGGCCATTGCGGCGCTGGTCGACGGCATCGTCGACGATCATGCCGCTGCCTCCGTGTGGTGCGGCAAGCCCGTGCTGAGTGGCGACGATATCCCCGCGCCGGCGCTGGTCGTGAACTGCTCGATGTCGATCAGCCCTGTATCGGCCACCCGCCGCCTGCTCGGCCTGGGCCTGGCACCGTTGCATTATGCCGACTTGCTGGAAGCGCGCCCGGACCTGGTGCCCGTCCCCTGGTTCGTTGCCGACATGCGTGCCGATCTTCAGGCGCATGGGGAGGAATGGGCAGCGCTGGCCGAACGGCTCGCCGACGATGCTTCGCGCGACGTGCTGCGCGACCTGATCGCTTACCGCACCAGCGCCGATCCGCGCCACATGGAACGCTACACCGTGCGCCTGGACGAGCAGTATTTCGAAGAATTCATGCCGATTCAAGGCGAAACGTTCGTCGATGCAGGCGGCTTCGACGGCGATACCACCGAACAGTTCTGCCTGCGCGACCCTGCATACCGCGGCGTGATACTTTTCGAGCCGTCCATTGCCAATATTGCGCGGGCCAGAGCGCGCCTCGCCGGTCGGCGCGATATCCGTTTCATCGACATGGGCGTATCGGACGTCGCAGGAACGCTGAGCTTCGATCCGGACTCGGGGTCCGCTAGTGCCGTCAGCGCGGCCGGCACCGTCGCGATTCCCGTTACCACGATCGACGATTGCATAGAAGAACCGGTGAGCTTCATCAAAATGGATCTGGAAGGCTGGGAAACGCGTGCACTGGCTGGCGCCAGACGTCATATCCAGACCGGCCATCCCAAGCTGGCAATCGCGGTATACCACCGTGCAGGGGATTTCCGCGAGGTTCCCTCCTTCGTCCTCGACCTGCGAAACGACTATGACGTGTACCTGCGGCATTACTCGCAAGGCTGGTCGGAAACGGTCATGTTTTTTGTGCCGCGAGCGCGGTACACCATCCAACAGGATAGATAGAATGCTTGCCTCCCACACTCCCGTACGAGAAATTCGCCCGAAAGTACTGTTTCAACTGATCGAGGCGTTGCAACCCGACGTCAATCCGGATTTCTCTGTCAATATCCCCAGCAGCGCAATCGGCGGCGCCACGCTGCTGGAAAGCGCCGTACTGGTCAGCCTGGCAAAGTTGACGGGCGCACGGTCATTTTTCGAGTTTGGGACCTATCTCGGCGCCACTACGGTGCTCTTCGCCACCAACTCGGCCGACACGGCCCGCGTGACGACCGTCGATCTCCCACCGGAGACCATTGAAATGACGCCTGCCGCCGACGACGCTACGCGGGTTTTGCACGACGATACCGCGAACGATAATTATCTTCGCCGGGAATTCGCCGCCAAGGGCGGGCGTTGCATAGAAAGGGCCCCTGCCCATGTCCAGGCCAAGATCACGCGTTTGCTGCAGGACTCGCGCACGATCGACCCGGCAGGACAAGGACTGGCTGGCCGGTTCGACTTCATTTTCATCGATGGCGGCCACGATTTCGACACCATTGCAAGCGATACCGCGATCGCCCGGCAACTGGCGCGGGCGGACGCGGTCATCGCCTGGCACGATTACAGGTCCGGAATTCATCAGGACGTTACCCGCTTCCTGGACGGCTACAAGGCGCCGGCCCAACTCGTCCACGTGCAACATACGATGCTGGCGTTTATGTTGACGGGGCGATTCGCCGACCTGCTTCCAAACTGAACAGTCATGCCCGAACGCGTTTCATCCGGCCCGCCAGCAGCCCGCAATGTCATCAGCTGGTACCGTACGCCCCTTGCCGGCGACGCACTGGCCAGGCTGTGCGAGCGCAGCAACTTCCATGGCTGGCTGCAAGCAGGGGGCCACGTCCTGCTGTTGCTGGCGACGGGAACGGTGACCTTTTTCCTGTTCCGCCATGCGCACTACCTCGCCGCACTGGCGGCGCTGCTGGTTCATGGTGGCTGCTACGGGTTCCTCGGCTGGGCAGGTGCCGGGCATGAACTCTCCCACCGGACGGTATTCCGCAGCCGGCGCCTGAACGACTTTTTCCTGGCGCTGTTCTCATTCCTGACCTGGAATAATCACGTATACTTCCGCGCAAGCCATGCACGCCATCACCAGAAAACCGTGCATGACGGTGAGGATTTCGAGGTCCGCCTGCCGCAGACCACGCGCTGGCAGGACTGGGCCTGGGCTTTCACGGTGGACGTGCCTGCTGCAGTGCGCGCCATCCGCATCGTCATCGAAAACAGCCTCGACGTGGTGAAAGGGCCGGCCGGACGCCTGCTGTACGCGGACCCTGCCGGGCCTGCCCGGCGCGATCTGGTACGCACGGCCCGCCGTATCCTGGCCGGCCATACGGCACTGGCAGGTGTCTTTGCCGCAACCGGCAACTGGGAATTGCTTCTGCTCGTGACCTTCGCACCGTTCATCGGCGACTGGCCGAGCAAATTGCTTGCGCTCTCCCAGCACTACGGCATGGAACCAAACGTTGCCGATTTCCGCCGCAATAGCCGCACCGTCCTGCTGCATCCGTTCGGCGCGTGGCTCTACTGGCAGATGAATTACCACGTGGAACATCATATGTACCCGGCGGTACCATTCCATCGGCTAAAGCACCTGCGAGTGGCGATCGAACATGATTTGCCGCCGGCGACCATCGGCATGCGCGGGGTCGTGGCCAAGATCAGGTCCATGCACCCGTCCCGTTGAACCATGCCCGATACATGAGAACTGGACACCGGGGAACCTTGCCCAAGCCCCTGAGTGGCTCGCCGGCGCCGCTGTCCGTGGCGGATCGCTACTTCGATCCGCTTCAAACCTTCCTGCCGGAAGCGTCCGCCGAAATGCCACCGCGCAGCGCCGTCCGCTGCGCTCTCTCACCTGGATATTAATATGACGAACAGTTCAAAGCAGACATCGCCCCACGACAAGCCAATCCTGATTTTCCCGGCAGGCATGCCCCGTTCGCTCGACTACCTGGAGCGCTGCCAGCGTGAAGGAAAGCACGTGATTGGCGCTTCATCGCTTGCATATGACGTCGCCAAACCACTGTACCCCGAATGGGCGTTTCTTCCTTTCGTCAATGCGAGCGACTTCCCTGCGCAGTTGGAGGCACTGATCCAGGCGCGCGGCATTCATGGCATCTACACACCGAATCCCGTTGTCTGGAGCTTTCTGAACGATCGCCTGGCCACCATCAGCCCGGACGTGAAATTGCTCAACAAGTGGCCCGTCCTGGAAGAACTGGCAAGCTATGCTACCGCCGAAGAACGCGCGGCGCAGTGGATGGCACACGGTCTCGATCTGGCCAGTGGTCATGAGGGAAATCCGCCCATGCACCCTCGCGCGCTCGCGGCTCTGTTTCAGCACGCCAACGTCATTCCGGGCATGTGCGACAACGAAAAGATAGGTGCGCTACATGAAATTGCACGTCACTGCCCAGCCGGAGATATTGTCGAGATCGGCAGTGCCTTCGGTAAATCAGCGTTCGTGCTTGCAAACCTGGCGCGACACTACAGGCTTGGAAAGCTATTATGTATCGACCCGTGGCAGCCAGAGTTCGTCATCCAGGACGATAATGGCGGGTTGGTCGATAGCTGCCGGGAAAAATACGACTACGACCAGGCACTTCGCGTCTTCGAGATCAATCTTCTGCCATACAGCAATGGCGACGTGAACTACCTGCGCATGCCGTCGTTCGATGCCGTCGATTTGTACGGTGCAGGCGCGGCAGTCGAAACCCCGACCTTTGGACGTACCTGTTACGAGGGAAAAATCGCCCTGCTGCACGTTGACGGCAATCACAGCTATGACGCCGCCAGTGCCGATATCCGGCAGTGGAGTCCGTTCCTGGCCCCGGGCGGCTGGCTCGTCGTCGACGATTACGTGTGGCCTTATGGTGATGGGCCGCAACGCGCGGGGGATGAATTCCTGGCGCGCAATCACGCCAGGATCCACTGTTCATTCGTCATCGGCTCCGCACTGTTCATTCAGCTCGCCCAGACTGCCTAGCACTGGCAGTACCGACGCCGTTTCCGCATTCAGTATCTTCCCGACTCCACATAATTTCGTCATGAACACCCAATCATCCGCCTCCGTCGATGACGACCTGGCAATCGCCATCGCCCACCACCAGGCGCGACGCCTCGACGAGGCTGACAAGGCCTATCGCGACATTCTCGTGCAACGTCCCTATCATCCCCTGGCGAATCATAACCTCGGCATTCTCGCGTGGCAGCAGGGCCGCCCGGTGGAAGGGTTGCCTTACCTGCGCAAGGCATGGTCCGTCAATCCCGATGAAGGGCAGTTCTGGCTGTCTTACGCGGAAGGGCTTCTGCGCGCCGGACAACCTGACGACGCGCGGGAGGTGCTCGCCAACGCTCAGGCGCGCGGGCTCGACAGCCCGGAATTGCACGCGCTGCTGTCGCAGTGCGCCGACCATCTTGCTGCGCTGGCGGCCGCGTGCCCTTCGCCCGCCGATACGCAGGCCGTCGCACGCCTGTTCAGCGACGGCGACCATGCAGGTGCGGAGGTAGCGGTCCGCGCGCTGATCGGGCGCTTTCCGGCGTCGGGCATGCTGTGGGGCATGCTTGGCACGATCCTGCAAGTGCAGGGAAAACAGGCACTGGCCGTGCTGGAGGAAGCCTCCCGGCTGGCGCCGGACGATGCGGAAAACCTGGTAGGGCTCGGCAATGCCCAGCAGGAGGCGCAGCAGTTCGAGGCAGCCATCGCTTCTTACCAGCGCGCACTGGCGCTCGCTCCCGACATGCCGGAGGCATATTGCAATCTCGGCAGCGCGCAAGTCGCGTGCGGCGACTTCGACAGCGCTATCGACAGTTTCAGTCGTGCAGTGCAGCTTAGGGACGACTACCTGCAGGCCTACCTCCATCTCGGCAGTTGCGAGGCAGCCCTGCAACGGCTTGATGCTGCAGCCGACACGTACCGGCGTGCGCTGGCGCTCGCCCCGAACGATCACGACATTGCAACCAGACTCGCTAACGTGCTGGGCGCGCTTGGCCGGCATGCCGAAGCCGCAAAACTTTATCAAGCTGCCGTCGAATCGGCTCCACGCAGCGCCATCGCCTGGCTCCGGCATGCACATGGCCAGGGTAACCTGGACGACATGGAAGCAGCCGAGGCTGCCTATCTGCGCGCTGAAGAGCTTTGCGGCGACGATGTGCAGGTTCTGCTGGAAATCGGCGTCGGCTTGCAGTTTGCCAAGGCAACGGCCGCAGCGAAGCGGGTCTATCAACGCATTTTGAAGCTCGAGCCTGCCCATGCCGTAGTGAATAGCAATATGGGCGTCATCTTGGAAGGCGAGAAAGACCGCGAGGGCGCCTGCCAACACTATCGAACCGCCATCGCGACCGATCCCGGATTTGTGGACGCTCACCAGAATCTGGCCACTTGCCTGTATCTCACGGGCGAAAAGGAAGAATCACTGGAGCAATTCCGCCGCGTGCTGCAATTGAAACCGGATCACAAGGGTGCCCTCCTCAGCATCTCTGCGCTGCTTGCCGAGCAGGGGTTGCTGCCTGAAGCCATCAAGAACTCCCGCTCGGCGCTTGAGTTACTTCCAGGGAACTTGGAACTCATCGGGAATCTGCTTTTCTGCCTGTCGCATTCGGACAGTGTATCTCCCGAAGAGCTGGCCGCCGAACATTTCCGGTTCGGCACGCACTGCGAAGCACGGGTTGCGGCTGTAACAGGCCATCCAAACGACAAGGATCCGGAGCGTGTCATCCGGCTGGGTTTTGTCTCGGGTGATTTCAACAATCATGCCCTGCATAATTTCTTTACGCCGATCCTGGCATGCCTGCGCCGCTCCGACCGGCTTCGGCTGTATGCGTATTACAACAACGAAGAAGAAGACGTCGTGACGGAGGAATTACGGCCCGGATTCAGCGTCTGGCATGCTGTTTCCACCATGACCGACGATGCGCTCGAAACCCTGATCCGCAAAGATGCAATCGATGTGCTGATCGACCTTTCCGGCCACACCAACCGTAACCGGCTTGCGGTATTTGCACGCAAGCCCGCGCCGATCCAGGCTACCTGGATCGGCTACCCGGGAACCACGGGTCTCAAAGCGATGGATTACATCGTGCATGACCGGCACACCCTGCCCCCCGACATGGCCCCGCAGTTCACCGAGCAGTTCGCCTACCTGCCCTCATGCGCCGTTTTTCAGCCCAGAAGCGATCTGCCACCGGTGAACGCACTGCCCGCGCATACCAACGGCTATATCACGTACGGCAGCTTCAATCGCATCAACAAATTGCGCAGGCCCGTCATTGCCCTGTGGTCGAAATTGCTGCGGGCACAGCCGACCTCGCGCCTCATGCTGGCCGGCATGCCGACCGAGGGCAAGTATGAACACCTGATCGACTGGTTCGCTGAAGAAGGGATCGCACAGTCCCGCCTGGAATTCCAGCCGCGTGTGTCATTGCGCGACTATGCCTATCTGCACCATAAGGTCGACTTGTGCCTGGATACATTCCCGTACACGGGAGGGACGACGACCATGCAGGCGCTATGGATGGGCATACCGCTGCTGACACTTGCCGGGCCTACGCTGGCGGGACGCAGCTCGGCGGGTGCATTGAAGCAGCTGAACCTGGACGCGTTCGTGGCGGAAAGCGAGGATACCTTCGTCGAAAGGGGTCTGGCGGTAACGTCGCGCCTGGAGCTCCTGGCCGATCTGCGGCAGCACATGCGTGCACTGTTGAGCCTGTCGCCAGTCAGCAAGCCGGCCGTCGTTGCTGCGGCACTCGAAGGGGCGGTCCGCCATATGTGGCACCGCTGGTGCGCTGATGAGGCGCCTGCAACGTTTGAAATCGACTATGACGTCGTTCCGGTTACCGCTGCGGAGATGCATGCGGCTGAGCTGGCAAGAGAAATCTAAAATTTTTCCACACGGCATTTAATTAATCGCGCGGACCGGTCGTCTTGTACAGATGAGGGCGTGAAACGCATGCCCCTGAAACCAATCACGAGGATGTAATCATGCTGAGCCTTCACACCAACAACGCCGCCCTGTCCGCTCAAAACGCCCTGTCGCGTACCCAGAACAGCCTGTCGACCTCGATGACGCGCCTGAGCACCGGCTATCGCATCAATTCCGCAATGGACGACGCTGCCGGCCTGCAGATCGCGACCCGCCTGAAATCGCAGACGAGCGGGATGACGGTTGCCATGACCAACACGCAAAACAGCAAGTCGCTGCTGCAGACTGCCGATGGCGCATTCGACGAAGTGACGAACATGCTGGTACGCATGAAGGATCTGGCGACCCAGGCCGCCGATGCCTCGTCGAGTGCCGATGACAAGACCGCCATGCAGTCCGAGTTCGATGCATTGGGCAAGGAACTGAACAACGTCCTGCAAAACACCAAGTTCGGCGGCACGTCGCTGCTGGTGGGCGGCACGCTGGCATCGTCGATGACGTTCCAGATCGGCGCCAGCGCCAGCGAGCAGATGACGTTCGACGCGAGCACCGCGCTGACCGCCCTGACGACGGCTGTCGGCAGCTCCACCGCCAAGTATGCCGCACCAACCGCCACCACGGCCGGCACGGAACTGACGACTGCCGCAAGCACCGCCATCACGAACCTGACGACCGCCATCGACAAGGTCAGCGCCGTGCGCTCGTCGATCGGTGCAGCCGCCAACCGCCTGGACCACATCAACACCAACCTGGGCAACATCAGCTCGAACACCAAGGCCGCTACCGGCCGCATCATGGACGTCGACTTCGCCAAGGAAAGCGCGAACATGACGTCGAACCAGATGCTGATGCAAGCCGGCACCGCCATGCTGAAGCAGTCCAACAGCATGTCGTCGATGGTCATGTCCCTGCTGCAGTAATCCGCCGCGACAAACTGGCGGCATACCGGCTCCCGCGGCCGGCTTCCGCCCCAGGCCAACCGGATTCCCGGTTGGCTTTTTTTTACCCACGCATGATAAGCTGACGCAATGGCCATCGATCGAGTAATGCCGTCCAGCGCGGCGCTGACAATCGCGGAACGCTTTGCCCGCGAGCGGCCGGGCCAATCGCAACCGCATCCCGCCCTCGCTGGCCGTGCGCAAGAACACTTCGACCTGGTCTTGCCGGGCGCTGCCGGCGCGTTGCCGGACGCGGTGGACGAAAAACTGCTCACCGCGGCGCTGGCCGGCAAGCTGGCCGCGGAGGCATTGCTGGCAGATCCCGTATCGATGCAACCGAACCAGCTGTTCGCGTCGCGCCAGCTGGTGGCCCATGCGGCCGAACCATCGGCACTGGCGGCGTCGTGGATGGCGATGGTGCGCACGTACGCCGAGCAGCGCGCAGCACAGGCGACGCAACGCCACGGCCGCCACGTGCCCGCCGGCATCTTCCAGTCGGAGGGTGTGCCCAAGCTGTTGCGCGATGCCCCGCCCGCGCAGTCCCTGGTATCGGAGCTCAATGCCTGGCGCTTTGCCGTCTACGCATCGGGCGCAGAGAAACTGGTGCTGCGCGTGATCGTGCGCGATGCGGACGACGAGCAAAGCGTACCGCGCCGTCGCGGCCCGGCACGGGTCGCGCTGCGCCTGGAAGTGCACCTCGCCGACCTGGGCAAGGTGGTGCTGGAGATCGAGCCCGTCGACGGCGGCGGTGTGATTCTGGAGATCGGCGCCGCACAGGTTGACGCCATGCGGCACATGCGCAAGATGATGCCGCAAATCAGCGAGCTTGCCAGTCACTGCGGCGTGCGCATTGTGCGCATACGCCTGACACGCGAGCTGCCGACGGCGGGCAGCCGGCATCCCACCGCCGTGCAGGTGGCCATGCTGACGCCGCCCATGTTCAAGGCCATGGCCGACCTGGCCGTGCTGCTGTCGCACCCGGCGGGACCTGCCGAACATTTCCACGAACCGCGCAGCTGACGTATTGCCAAGGCGCGCAGCACCCCTCGCGATATTTTTATTGTCCCCAGGCCCCGGCTCGGACGCCGGGACCGTCATGCGGGTGCGAAGCAGCGCTTACCGGGTCCGCTGCCTCACCCCACCGTGCCGATAATCGACACTTCGCGGTTCTCCGGCACCTCGTTATACGACAGCACGTGCAGCCCCGGTGCGAACAGCCGGGCATAGCGGGCCAGCAGCGGGCGGATCTGCGGCAGCACCAGCAGCAGCGGCGGCGTGCCCTGCTGCTTCATCTGCTCGCGTGCGACCGGCATATTGACCTGCAGCTGGCCCAGCAGGTGCGGGTCGATCGGGTAGTTATCGAGCACTACCTTGCCGGACTGGCGCGCCTGGTTCAGCGAACCCAGCAGCATATTCTCCAGTTCGCCGCCCAGGTTAAACGCGAGCATTTCCTTTTTCTGGCCGAACAGGCCCGCCACGATCTGCCGCCGCAGCGCGCAGCGCACCTCGGCCGCCAGCAGGATCGGATCCTTGGTGGTTTCCGCACTGTCGACCAGCGTGGTGGCGATTGGCACGATATCCTTCAGCGAGACGTTTTCGGCCAGCAGCACGCGAAACACGCGCAGCAGCTGCGTATGGGTCATCGCCTTGTCCAGCGCGGAGCCCAGCTTGGGCGCCAGCGCGTTCAGGCGCTCCATCAGCGCCGCCACGTCGTCGTGCCGGAACAGCTCCGGCAGGTATTCGCGGATCAGCTTCGACAGGTGCGTGGCGATCGCGCTCGGCGCCTCGATCACCTGGTATCCCAGGCCCAGTGCCTGCGCCTTGTCGGCCGGATCGATCCAGACCACCGACATGCCGTACGCCGGCTCGACGCCGGGAATGCCGTCGATCTGGCCATACAGGTTGGGCGACGGAATCGCCATCAGCCGGTCCGCGAAGACCTCGGCCTGGGCGATGACGGCGCCGCCCAGCACCACCGAATACTGCGACGGCTTCAGGCCCAGGTCGTCGCGCACGCCGATCTGCGGCAGCACCATGCCCAGGGCCTCGGACAGGCTTTGCCGCACGCCGCGTACCCGTTTCGTCAACACCTCGCCATGGGCCTTGTCGACCAGGCCGACCAGCTTGTAGCCGAGCAGCACCTGCAGCGGCTGCACCACCGGCAGGCTCTGCCATTCCAGTTCCGGCGTTTTGTCCTCGCGCAGCACGGCCTCGATGGCTTCGAGCTGCTTCGTGTCGGGCGGCGCCACGCCGCGCTGCTGCATGCGCCAGCCCACGTAGGCCAGCGCGCCGGCAAACGACAGGAAGGGCAGCCAGGGCATGCCCGGCACGACGCCGAGGATCACCATCAGGCCGGCGGCCGAGAACAGCACGCTCGGATTGGCCAGCAGCTGCGAGCCGACCTGGGTCTCGAAATCGCCCGCATCGGAGATGCGGGTGACGATGATCGCCGCCGCGGCCGACAGCAGCAGCGCCGGGATCTGCGCCACCAGGCCGTCGCCGATCGTCAGCAGCGCATACTGGCGGAACGCATCGCCGAAGCTCATGTCCTGCATGATCGAACCGATGGCCACGCCGCCGACCAGGTTGATGATCAGGACCAGGATCGACGCCACCGCGTCGCCGCGCACGAACTTCGAGGCGCCATCCATCGCGCCGTAGAAATCCGCTTCCATCGCCACTTCCTTGCGGCGCAGCTGGGCCTTTTCCTGGTTGATCAGGCCCGCGTTCAGGTCGGCGTCGATCGCCATCTGCTTGCCGGGCAGCGCATCGAGCGTGAAGCGCGCCGACACCTCCGAGATGCGCTCGGCGCCTTTCGTGACGACGGCGAAGTTGATGATCATCAGGATCACGAACACCACCAGGCCGACGACGAAATTGCCGCCGATGACGACATTGCCGAATGCTTCGACCACGCGGCCGGCGGCATGCGTGCCTTCGTGCCCATGCAGCAGCACCACCCGTGTCGAAGCCACGTTCAGCGTCAGCCTGAGCATGGTCGTGGCCAGGATCACGGTGGGGAACACCGAGAAGTCCAGCGGGCGCCTGGCCTGCACCGACACGAGGATCACGATCAGCGACAGCACGATGTTGAACGTAAACAGCACATCCAGCAGGATCGGCGGCAGCGGCAGGATGATCATCGCCAGGATGGACATCACGAACAGCGGCGTGGCGAACTTGTGGCGGCGCAGTTCGGCCACCAGGGAGTTCAGGAAATTCATGTCGGGGAAGCCTCACTCATCGATGTTGGTACCACTATCTGGTCGGGGAAATCGGGGCGTGCCTGGCGGCCGCCGGCGCGGAATGCCTTCAGCTGGAACACGTAATGCAGCACCTGCGACACCGCCTGGTACAGCGGCACGGGGATCTGCTGGTTGACCTGCGCAGTATTGTAGATGGCGCGCGCCAGCGGAGCCAGGCGCAGCACTTCGATATCGTGCTCCTCGGCGATCAGCCGGATGTACTGCGCCAGTTCGTCGACGCCCTTGGCCACCACGAACGGCGCCTCGGCGCGCGTGTCGTCGTACTTGAGCGCCACGGCGTAATGCTCCGGATTGACGACCACTACGTCGGCGGTCGGCACCGTCTTGCGCGCGGCGCGCTGCGACATGGCCCGCTGCAACTGCCGGATCCGCCCCTTCACCTCGGGGCGCCCTTCGCTGCTCTTGTGCTCTTCCTTCAGGTCCTGCTTGCTCATGCGCTGGTTCTTGGCAAAGAAGAACGCCTGCGCCGGAACATCGATAATGGCGAACAGCACGAAGATCGCCACCAGCGACATCACGCCATCGAGCATCAGCGCCGCGCCGCCGGCCATGGCGTTTTGCAGCGGCAACGTCTGCAATTGCGCGTAGTCATGCAGCGTCGAGCGCGCCATGTGCACCAGCACGGCGATCAGGATCGAGGCCTTGGCGATCGACAGCCCCAGTTCGAAGAAGTGCTTGCCGGAGAACAGCCGTCCCAGGTTCGACACGGGGCTCATCTTCGAGAACTTCGGCATCAGGTTCTTGGTGCTGAAGATCCAGCCACCCGGCAGCATCGAGGCCAGCACGATGAACAGCGGCACCACGAACAGCGGCGCCACCATCTTCACCAGCAGCAGGCTGGCTTCATAGAACACGTCCGACATCGCGTTCATCAGCACGTCGCCGCCATCGAGCCCGATGAAACTGGCCGCGAAGATCGTGCGGAAGTGTTCCAGGTAGTCGGGCAGCAGGAACACGAACAGCCGCAGGCTGACCAGGATGCCGACCGCCGTGGCGAGGTCCTTTGAACGGGTAACCTGGCCTTCCTCGCGCGCCTTCCTCAGCTTCTGCTGTGACGCCTTCTCGGTCTTGTCGCCACCCTCAGCCATTGCGCCTGGCCTCCTCCGCCGTCATCTGCTGCCGGATCATCTCCAGCACCTGCCCCGTCATCCGCGTGTAATGGTCGGGAATGAAGCGCACCACCTGGCCCAGCATCAGCAGGCCGAACAGCGTAATCACCGAAAAGCCCAGCGAAAACAGGTTCAGCGATGGCGCCACGCGATTCAGGAAGCCGAAACCGATCTGCACCACGACCGTGGCGAACACCACCGGGATCGCCAGCAGCATCGCCGCCGAAAAGATCCAGGCCACGTTCCAGGCCACCGTCTGCAGCAGCAACGGGCCATACCCCCCGCCCGGCGGCCAGGCCTTGAAGCTGGCGCCGATCACATTGATGATCACCAGGTGGCCGTCGATGGCGAAAAAGACCAGGATCGCCAGCATGTTCAGCAGGGTCGACACCACGTCCGACGACGTACCGTTCAGCGGGTCGTTCATCACCGCCATCGAAAAACCCACCTGCGACGAGACGATGTAGCCCAGCACGCCGATCACGGCGATGGCGAAATAAAACGCCAGGCCCAGCACGAAGCCGATGATGGCCTGCTCGAGCGTGGCCACCACCATCGCCAGCGTAAAGGGGTCTTCGACGATCTGCACCTTGCCCGTTACCGGCAGCATCATCACCGCGATGGCGACCGAGATCAGTACGCGGATCGTCACCGGCACCATCGCCTCGCCCAGCACCGGCGCCGCCGTCAGCAGCGCCATCGAACGCACGAACGGCCACCACAACGCATTGAGCATCGGCAGCAGGTTGGCAAGCACCTGTTCCATGCTGGCGGGTCAGCCTACCAGCGTGGCGGCGCGCGTGAAGATCGACACGCAATAGTCCATCAGGTAGCCGGCCATCCAGCGCCCGGTGACGACGATGGCAAGCAGCGTGATCAGCAGTTTGGGCAGGAACGACAGCGTCTGCTCGTTGATCTGCGTGGCGGCCTGGAACAGCGCCACGACCAGGCCCGCGGCAAGCCCGGGCACCACCAGCACCATTACCAGCACCATCACGATGTTCAGGGCCTCGACCACCAGGTCGACGGCCACGTCGGGAGTCAGCATGTTTCCTTGTCCAGGTACCTGAAAAGACGAAGCACTAATATGCCTGGATGCTCGTGACCAGCGTGTTCACGGTCAGTGTCCAGCCATCGACCAGCACGAACAGCAGCAATTTGAAGGGCAGCGAAATGACCAGCGGCGACAGCATCATCATGCCCATCGCCATCAGCACCGACGACACGACCAGGTCGATGATCAGGAACGGGATGAACAGCATGCAACCGATCTGGAACGCTGTTTTCAGCTCGGACAGCACGAATGCCGCCAGTTTCACGGTAAAGCCGTGCTGCATCGGATTGGCCACGTTCTGCTCGCCGGCAAGCGCGGCGATCTGGCGCAGCGCGGCCTTGCTGGTCTGGGCCAGCATGAAACGGGAGACGGGCTGTTCGGCGATGCGCAGCGCATCCTGCAGGCCGATGCGGTCCTGGTCGTACGGCACGAACGCATCGCGCCAGATCTGGTCGCCGACCGGCTTCATCACCAGCAGGGTCAGGATCAGCGCGATCCCGGTGATGATCCGGTTCGGCAAGCCCTGCTGCAAGCCGAGCGCGGAACGCAGCAGCGACAGCACGATGACGAAGCGGGTAAAGCTCGTCATCATCATGACCATCACGGGCAACAGGCCCAGCAGGGTCATGACGATGAGGATCTGCATCTTCACCGACAGATCGGTGCGCGCGCCCGGCACCACGCCAGCCAGCAGGTCCGGCGTGCCGTCCCCCTGCTGGGCAAATGCCAGCGCGGGCAGCGACAGGGCGATCAATCCCAGGAGAAGCGGCAGGAGAAGCGGCAGGGGCAGCGGCGCGACGAAGCGGAGGATGCCGGCCGTGGCGAGGCCCGGCGCCTTGCTGGCGAAGGGCCGGCGTGGCCTGCTCATGCTCGAGAAAGCGGCCTCCACCGTCGCGGTCGCCTCGCTCATGAAGTCATCATGTCGAGATTGAGCCCGTCCAGGTCGATCACCTTCAAGCCATAGTTTTCGCCCGCCACCACCACCTCGGCCCGGCCGATCGCGGTACCGTTCACCTTGATGACCAGCGGTTCGCCGGCCAGCGCATCAAGCTCCACGACGCTGTCCGGACCGATATTCATCAGGTCCTGCAAGGAGATGCGCGCCGATCCCACCTCGAGGGTCAGCGTCACCGGAATCTTGCGCATCATCTGCGGCAGGTCGCGGCGCGGCGCGCGCGGCGCGTGGGTGAAGTCAGCGGCCAGGTCGCCGGCCACCGGCTCGATGATCATCTCTTCGGAGTCGTCGAGCAGCGCATCGTTGTCGCCGTTTTCGTTCACATTCATCATAGTCATTCGATGTCTTCAAAAGAGGTCAGGCACAGCTTTCCCTTGTGTTCCGTGACCGCGGCCGTGTACAGCCGCGATTCCTCGAGCATCACATCGGCCCTGTGCAGGCTGATCGGAATCACGTCGCCGATCCTCAGGTCGAACAGCGCGCCGAGCGTGACTTCCTTGCTCACCAGTTGCCCGGCCAGCGTCACCTGCAGCCGCTGCGCCAGCGGGGCAACCGGCTTCGGCTGCCGGCCAGCATTCGTGTCGCGCCCCGGCACCAGGGCACGCAGGACGTCGGATATCAACTGCTTATCCAGTGCAAACCATACCTTGCCCGAGAGATCTCCGGCGCGCACGTTCATCGTCACGACCCACGTGCCCTTGTCCGGCTGGCCACCGACGGCCGGCGGCGCGGGGGGCAGCGGCGCTGCCAGCGGCTGCCCGCCCGGCAGGCTGGCGGCGATTCGTGATGCCACCACATGTGCCAGCTGTTGTCCGATAGCAACACCAAGACGCTCCTCGGTGGCGGTCACGCGCACCTGGCTGGCATCGACAGCCGGAATTCCGGCCTTGCCGGCGCCGTAGCGCTGATCCAGCGCGGCGAGCAGCACCGGGCGATCGATCGCGAAGCCGATGACGCCGGCAGCGGCCGCAAAGTACTGCCAGCGCATGCGCGGCTCGTTGCCGCCAAGCTGCGAGAAACCAACGTGTTCGACCTCGGTCCCGCCCCAGTAACGCCGGCTCGCGGGCTGGCGCAGAGCGGCGGCCAGGTCGTCGCGCAACTGCGCGGCAAACTGCGGCAGCCGGTGAACCGGGCGGCCCAGCAGGCTTGGATCCAGTACCTGATGCGGTGCGGTGGTGGTTAGCGTGGTCATGATCTTGTTTTCCTCTGCACGCTACATCGTAGCGCAAATGCAGGCAAACGCCACGGAGGCTCCGTGCAGACCCGTAGGATACTCGAAGTTGGCGCATATTGCCACGCAACAATACTGCGCACGATTGAAATGGCTCTTTACAGTGTTGTTGCCACGCGGTAAGCTTCTTTCTGTCGGGCGTCAATTAATGCTGCTACACAGCAAATATGCATGAGTTATTTGATTGGCGCTTAGTGCATGATTTTTAACGAGTTTTGCCACGAATTCAAGTTTCTTACATGAGAAACAACGCAGCGCAACTAAACGTTCCTGGCCATTAACGACCGAGTGCCTCATTTAAAACGGCCATGCTTTTTTATCCCCGACGCGGGGGCAGGAAAATCGGAAGTTTTTCTTTGCGAGTATCAAGTTGCAGCGCTGGCGACCGATACTCACAAGCAAACCGGCAGCAAGAATTGATGAATCAAATCAATTTATTGCATGCCAGGCCCGCCGCCAGCGGCAGGACGCAGTTCAACGTTGTATTCAAGTGGAGATAGCACATGGCAAATGATTTCGCCGGCATGATCAAGATGGACCTCGCGGCACTGACGAACGCCGCATCCGACCTCGCCGCACAGGCGGGTTCGATCGCTCCTGCCGCACAGTTCGGCGCACAGGATGCGGCTGCCGGGCAATCCGGCGGCAGCTTCGCGCAAGCGATGATGAGCGCTGTCTCCGGCGTCAACGCGGCCGACCGTGCCGCGGGTGAAAAAGTGGCCGATGTCGAGGCCGGCCGCAGCGACGACCTGGTGGGCGCCATGCTGGCCAGCCAGGAAGCCAGCCTGTCGTTCTCGATGCTGATGCAAGTCCGCAACAAAGTGATGGGCGCTGTTGACGAGCTCATCAAGCTGCCGCTGTAAGCGGCCGCGTTTCCCATCCCGCCTTAAATCTTCACTGCTGAAAGTCCGACGTGATCGACACCCTTAAGTCCGCTTATGGGCGCTGGCGTGGCAATGGCGTACCCGCCATGCCCCCTGCCCTCGTCAAGAACCTGTACCCGATGATGCTGCTGGCCGTTGGCGTCACGGCCATCGTCCTCATGTTCCTCTGGAAAGACCAGTCCGGCTACAAGGCCGTCTTCGGTGCGCGTGAAAAAGTCGCCGCGGCCGACATGATGACCGTGCTCGATGCCGAACAGGTGCCCTACCGCATCCACCCGGACAGCGGCCAGGTGCTGGTGCCCGAATCGATGCTGGGCAAGGTGCGCATGCTGTTGGCCTCGAAAGGCGTGACGGCCCAGCTGCCCGCCGGCCTGGAACTGATGGACAAGAACGATCCGCTGGGTGTGTCGCAGTTCGTGCAGGACGTGCGCTTCCGCCGCGGCCTGGAAGGCGAACTGGCGCAAAGCATCATGACGCTGGACGCGATCGGCTCGGCGCGCGTGCACCTGTCGATCGCCAAGTCGACGTCGTTCGTGTCGTCGGATGGCGAGAAGTCGTCGGCCGCGGTTGTCATCGGCCTGAAGCCGGGCCGCAACCTGTCGCCGGAACACATCGCCGCCGTGGTCAACATGGTGGCCGGCTCGGTGGCCAGCCTGGACCCGACCCGCGTCAGCCTGGTGGACCAGGCCGGTAACCTGCTGAGCTCGCATGTCGACCTGTCCGACGGTTTCGACGCGAATGCCGCCGGCAACGAAGGCCAGAAGCGCATCCAGGACGAGATCAAGAGCAATGTGCGCGGCCTGCTCGGCCCGATCGTCGGCGACGACAATTTCAAGATCAGCGTCACCGCCTCGGTCGACAACGACAAGGTCGAGGAAACGGTCGAGAAGTTCGGCGAAGCGCCGAAGGTCACCAGCGAAGCGATGCGCGAAGAGCAGGACCGCAACCGCATGGTGATGGGCGTGCCGGGCACGCTGTCGAACCGCCCGCCCGCCGAAGCCGCACCGGCCGCGCCGGGTGCCGATGGCGCCGCCGGCGCACCGGCCCAGCAGCCCGATGGCACTGCACGCAAGAATGCAACCACGCGCCAGTACGCCTACGATCGCAGTATCGTGCAAACCAAGCGTGCCCGTGGCCGCCTGGAACGCCAGAACGTGGCGATCGTGCTGGCGCAGGCCGCCGCCGCCGACCCGAAAGCGGGCTGGACCGCTGCCGAACTGGCCAATGTCGACAAGGTGCTGCGCAACGGCCTGGGCATCAATGCCGAACGCGGCGATACGCTGGTGGTCTCCGCCATGCGCTTCCCTGCCAAGGCCGTGCCGGTACAGTGGTGGGAAGAACGTGACAACATCGTCGACATCGGCGGCTGGATCAGCTACGCGCTGGCGGCACTGCTGGGCTACTTCCTGATCCTGCGGCCGCTGCTGAAGCTGCTGACGAACAGCCTGGCCCCGGCCGCCTCGGCACCGCTGGCGCTCGATACCCGCAGCGGCAAGGAACGCCGCGCCGGCGACGCCCTGCCGGGCAGCGTGGAAGCACTGCCGGCCGGCAGCACCGCCCCGGTCGCCCTGGGCACCACCGTCGACGCCAACGGCACTGCAGTGATCCCGGCACAGGCCGAGGCTGGCGCCGCCGGCATCGCCGTCCAGCCGCTGCTGGAAAACTATGATCTGCCGCCCGCCGGTTCGCCGGTCGACGTGATGG
The DNA here is from genome assembly GCF_055502615.1 of Pseudoduganella sp. jia 9. NCBI lineage: Bacteria > Pseudomonadati > Pseudomonadota > Betaproteobacteria > Burkholderiales > Oxalobacteraceae > Pseudoduganella > Pseudoduganella sp. jia 9. The sequence goes on from NZ_JBUPWE010000013.1 coordinate 155,774, forward strand.
TCGATCACCTGAAGGTTCTGGCCGAGAAAGAGCCGGAGCGTGTTGCGGAAGTCGTCAAACAGTGGATGCAGAAAAATGGCCGAGCTCAATAACATGAACGCGAACCTGAACGAACTGGCTCCGATGGAAGGCGCCACCCTTTCCCCCGTCGAGCAGGCCGCCATCGTGCTGCTGTCGATCGGCGAGGAACAGGCCGCCGCCGTGCTGCGCTGCCTGTCGCGCGAGGAATTGCTGGAAGTGACGCAGGTCATGTCGCGGATGAGCGGCATCAAGGTCGAGGCTGTCAAAAGCGCGATCCAGACCTTCTTCGACGATTACCGCCAGCAGTCCGGCGTGCATGGCGCCTCGCGGCAATACCTGAAGCGCTCGCTTGACCTGGCGCTGGGCGGCGACATCGCCAACACGGTGCTCAACAACATCTACGGCGACGAACTGCGCCCGAAGATGGCACGCCTGCAGTGGGCTTCGCCGAAATGGCTGGCCGACTACATCGCCAACGAGCACGTGCGCATCCAGGCGGTCTTCCTGGCCTTCCTGCCGCCCGCGCTGGCCGGCCAGATCATCGACGGCCTGCCGGTCGAAGGCCGCGACCTGGTCCTGCTCTCGCTGGCGCGCCTGGACGAGATCGACCGCGACCTGCTGGCCGAGCTGGACGAGCTGGTGGACCGCTGCCTGGCCTCGTTCGACATGCAGAGCACCAGCATCGAAGGCGTCAAGCAGGTTGCCGAGATCCTCAACCGCCTGCCGGGCAACCGCGCGCAGGTCGTGGAACTGCTGCGTGCGCATGACCCGTCGATCGTCGAACAGATCGAACTGTCGATGTACGACTTCCTGATCCTGGCGACACAGACCGAGGCCGTGCTGACCCGCATCATCGAGGAAGTGCCGCTGGAACAGTGGGCCATCGCGCTGAAGGGTGCCGAACCGTCGATCCGCAACGCGGTGCTGAAGACGATGCCGAAGCGCCAGGCGCAGGCATTCGAGGACATGATGCGCCGCGCCGGCCCGGTGCCGTCGTCACGTATCGAGGCGGCCCGCTCGGAAATCATGGCCACCGTCAAGGCGCTGGCCGATTCCGGCGAGGTCGAGGTACAGCTGTTCGCCGAGACGGTGGTCGAATGAAGCAGTTCCGCCCCTATCGGTTCCCGCCCCTGTCGCACCATACGCCGCCCGCGGCGCGCGGTGACGGTACCGGCACGCCCGATCCGGCCGCATGGCAGGCATCGATCAGCGAGGGATTCGAACAGGGCCAGCGCGACGGCTACGAAACCGGGCTGCAGCGCGGCCAGGAAGAAGGCTTCGAAGCCGGCCGCGTGCAGGGTATCGCCCAGGGCCGCGACGAAGGCCGCGCCGAGACCACGGTCGCGCTGGACGAACTCGCCCGCCCCATCGATGCGATGCTGAAAAGCCTGAAGAAGCTGCGCAGCGACTACCGTGCCGCGCAGCGCAAGGAAGTGGTGGACCTGGTGGCCAAGGTGGCACGTTCGGTGATCCGCGCCGAGCTGGCGCTGCAGCCGGTGCAGATCATGGCGCTGGTCGACGAGACGCTGGCGTCGATGCCGCCGACGCGCGAGGATATCGACGTCTACCTGAATCCGGAAGAATTGAAGCGGGTGTCGGAACTGGACCCGAAGCGTGCCAAGAAGTGGAACCTGATCGCCGATGCGCGCCTGGATGCGGGCGAGTGCCGCATCCGTGCCGGCGACAACGAAGTGGACGCCGGATGCACCCAGCGCCTGGCCGCCGTGATGGACCAGGTGGACAAGCAATTGCAGGCCGCCGACGGCGGCGATGAAGACGAGACCGAAGAATGATTGCAGACGCGCTGCGCAAGCTGGAACTGGATGCCGTGCCGATGGCCACGCCCACCGGCCGGCTGGTCGGCGCCTCCGGCCTGCTGCTGGAGGCGGTCGGCTGCCCGCTGCACACGGGCCAGCGTGCCCAGATCGAAACGGTGGACGGCCAGTGGCTCGATGCCCAGGTGGTGGGTTTCCGCGACAAGGTGTCGTACCTGATGCCGTTCAAGAAGGCCATCGGCCTGCAGACGGGCGCCCGCGTGCTGCCCCAGCAGGACAAGGCCACGCTGAAGATCGGCCAGGGCTGGCTGGGCCGCATGGTCAATGGCCTGGGCGAACCGATCGACGGCATGGGCAGGCTGACGGGCGAGCATGAGCTGGACATGCAGCCGCCGCGCGTCAACCCGCTGAAAAAGAAGCCCGTGCATGAACCGCTGGACGTGGGCGTGCGCGCCATCAATTCGATGCTCACCCTGGGCAAGGGCCAGCGCGTCGGCCTGATGGCCGGCTCCGGCGTCGGCAAATCGGTGCTGCTCGGCATCATGACGCGGCAAACCGTGGCCGATGTCGTCGTGGTCGGCCTGATCGGCGAACGCTCGCGCGAGGTGCGCGAATTCATCGATCTGTCGCTCGGCCCCGAAGGCTTGAAGAAAGCCGTGCTGGTGATCGCCCCGGCCGACGAATCGCCGATGATGCGCGTGATGGCGACCGAGCTGTGCCATACGATCGCCGCGCATTACCGCGACCAGGGCAAGAACGTGCTGCTGCTGGTCGATTCGCTGACCCGCTACGCGATGGCGCTGCGCGAAGTCGCGCTGGCGCTGGGCGAACCGCCGGCCACCAAGGGCTATCCGCCGTCGGTGTTCTCGAACCTGCCGCAGCTGGTGGAGTCGGCCGGCAATGGCGAACACGAGAACGGCTCGATGAGCGCCATCTACACGGTGCTGGCCGAAGGCGACGACCAGCAGGACCCGATCGTCGACACGGCGCGCGCGATCCTGGATGGCCACATCGTGCTGACGCGCTCGCTGGCCGAGCGCGGCCACTACCCGGCGATCGACGTGGGCCAGTCGATCAGCCGCTGCATGAACAGCATCATCAGCCAGGAACACATGCTGGCCGCCCGCGCGCTGAAGGCGGCCATGGCCAAGCACGACCGCGTGCGCGACCTGATCCCGCTGGGCGCCTACGTGCCGGGCGCCGACCCGGTCACCGATCGCGCCGTGCAACTGAACCCGCATATCGAACACTTCCTGTGCCAGGGCACCAAGGAAGACGCGCCGTACACCGGCTGCGTGGAAGGACTTGAAAGGCTGATGAAATGAGCGACCGCCTGCTGATCCAGAACCTGACCTCGCTGGTCGCGCTGCGCAACACCGAGCTGGAAAAGCTGCAGGCCGCGCAGGCCGCCAAGGTGGCGACCGCCGAGCGCTACAAGAAGAACCTGGAGCGGCTGCACAGCCTGGCTGTGAACAGCGGCCCGTCCGGCAACCTGCCGATCGCGCTGGCGGCCAATTGCGGCGACTACAAGCAGGCCGTGCTGGCGATGGCCGACAGCCACCGGCTCGACCTCAGCATGCACGAGGCCGACATGGCCGTCTCGCAGCGCGCGCTGAACAATGCGTACGTCAAGTGCGAGGTGCTGGGCCAGGTACTGGAGAAGAACGAAAAGGCGCTGGCTGGAAAGCAGGCCGTGCAAGAACGCAAAGTGCATGACGACCTGGCAACGCAAGTGTGGCTTCGGTCCCAAAACTGAGCACAAAATAGATCCATTAGGAAATAAATTTCATCGCAAGCGTACTTCGGTCGCTTTGACCAAAGTACACTGTCAATAATTTCCTTGGAGCACTAACATGGCCATCACCTCTCCTGTCTACGACCCGAAAAGCACGGCAACCCAGCTGGCGACGATCTCCATCCAGGATCGGCAGTCCCAGCTGACGCTGCAGAACAGCATTGCCGGCGAGACCGACAAGGCCCTGACGTCGCTGAAATCGGCCATGTCGGCGTTCGAGAATGCCATGTCGGCCATCTCGGCGAAAAAAACCGTGCTGGCCACGACGGCCACCTTCAACTCGACCGTGGGCACGGCGACCGCCAGTGCCACCGCGACGGCGGGCAGCTATTCGTTCTTCGTCGAGAAGCTGGCCACGGCCAACCAGGCACAATACAGCGGTATTTCCGATGTCACGCCGATGAGTGAAGCCGGCACGATCAAGATCACCGTGGGCAGTACCACGTTCGATGTCGACCTGACCCAGGCGGACAAGAGCGTCGACGGCAAACTGTCCGTGAACGAACTGGCAAGCGCGATCAATGCTGCCAGCGGCAACACCTCGAAGGTCACCGCGTCGACCATGACGATCGGCGGCGTGCCGACGCTGGTGATGTCGTCCAGCGAAACGGGCGCCGCCAACACGGTATCGATCAATGCCAGCGGCCTGCCGGCGGGTGCGTTGCGCACCGCGCTGTCCGACCCGACCAAGCGCAAGGACCTGGTGGCCGCGCAGGATGCGGTGATCTACCTCGGCGACAAGGCCAGCGGCATCAAGATGCAGCAGGCGTCGAATACGTACACCGCGATCAACGGGGTGTCGATGACGTTCACCAAGGCGCAGGCGCCCGGTGAAAGCCCGGTGACCCTGACGGTGGCGGCCGACAACGGCGGCACCGCCGCCAACCTGCAGAGCTTTGTCGACGGCTGGAACAAGCTGATCAACACGATGAAGACGCTGACCGCTGCTGGCGATGCCGCGAGCGGAACGTCAGCTGGCGTGTTCCATGCCGACTCCGGGCTCCAGGCGCTGCGCACGCGCATGCAGGCCATGCTGCGCCAGGAAGTCGACGGGGTATCGCTGGTGCACTTCGGCATCACCGGCAACCGCGACGGCACGCTGACGCTGGACACGACGCGCCTGAACAAGACGCTAGCCACCAAGCCCGACGCGCTGGACAAGATCATGGGCAACAACAGCCTCAGCGCGCCGAGCGGCGTGCTGGGCGACCTGGACAAGCTGCTCGATGTCTGGACCGACAGCACCGATGGCCAGATCACGAAGCGCCGCGACGTCGTTTCGCAGCTGCAGAGCTCCCTGCTCGAGCGCCAGGCGCGGCTCGACCAGCAATATGAATCCGCCTATCTGCGTTACCTGAATCAATTCTCGCAGCTGCAGACGCTGCAGGCGCAGATGGAAGGCAACTCCTCAATTTTCGATGCCATGTTGTCGAAGGACGACTGACGGGGCATCACAGTCTCAATGGTGACCACATGATGAATCTCGATGCGTATGGCGAATACCACGCGGCCAACCTGGACGCGCAGACCGCGCGTGCCTCGCCGGTCGAGCTGGTGCTCGTGCTGACCGATGGCCTGCTGGAAGAGCTGGCACGTGCACGCGGCCATATCGAAGGCCGGCGCTATGAGCAGAAGGCAATCAGCCTGGACAAGTGCACGCAGATCCTGAACGGCTTGTCCAGCGCACTGGACTTCGACAATGGCGGCGAAGTGGTCGTCAATCTGGGTCGCCTGTACGACTATTGCGTGGCGCGCCTGTACCGTGCCGGGTTCGACCTCGACCCGACCATCATCGACGAAGTGGTCGGCCTGCTGACGACGATCAAGCGCGGCTGGCTTGGCGTACAGGCCAAGCATGGCTAGGCAACAGCAACTGCTGCGCCTGGCGCAGCAGCTCGCTGCGGCCACCACCGCGGCTGACTGGACAGCGCTCGCGGCACTCGACATGCTGATCGCTTCCACCCTGCCCGTCATGGCCGCCAGCGGCGCCTGGACGGCGGCGGAGCGCTCAGCCCTGGTCCTGCTGCGCGAGCAGCACAAGAGCGCCGCGCAGCAGGTCCGCGCGGCCAGCAGCGAGCTGGGCAAACAATTGCAGCAGATGAACACCCAAAAAGAGGGCTGGCTGGCCTATGCCCTCGATAACGACTTTGCCGGAACTTCCTCATGATGATCACGACCCCTTCCGCGCCGGGTGGCGCGGCCGCGGCGCCGAGCGCGCTGCCTGGCGGCGCAATGGATGCCGCCCTTCCCGCGTCCTCTTCCGCGATGGAAGGCGTGGAGGGCACGGGCATCCCCGTTCCGTTCGCCGAACTCCTGCATCTTTCCGGCCTGGCGCTGCCTGCCGATCCCGCCGCCGCGCAGGCGGCACCCCAGCCTGCGAGCGCCGAAACCGACAGCGATACGCCGGCCGTTGAGGCCCGGGTCGAGCCGGCGCTTGCGGCAATGATGCCGGTCCTGCATTTCGCCATGCAGCCCGCCGTGCAGGCCCCGGCGGCTGCGGGCGACCAGCCACGGGCCGCCACGTCCGCCATGGCAACGGCTGCCGCTTCGGCCAGTGCGCGCCAGGCGGCCGCCGACGCGATCACCGCCGCCAGCAGCGCAGCCGCGATGCCGCTTGCGGCACGCCTGCTGCAGGGAGTGCCTCCAGTGCCGGGCGAAGCCGCCGCGCCGAAGGCTCCGGCCGACACACGTCAGGCGGCCGCCACCGTATCCCTGCACGCCGGCAATGGTACTGCTGCGCAGCCAGCGGCCGCCGCCGTGACGATGCCGGCCACGCAGGACGGCAGCAAGCAATCGGGCCAGGATGGCCAGCCGCAAGGTGACAATGGCGCAAGCTTCCGCGGCGTGCTCGCCGCCGCGGTGCCGGCGGCGAACGCCAATGCGCCCGCCGATACCGTCAAGCTCGTTGGCAATCCCGAGCAATGGCAGCAGCCGCTGCGCGCCGCGCTCGGCGATCGTTTGCAACTTACCCTTCAGAAAGGGAACGATCAAGCCGTTAATCAGGCTGTTATTCGCCTGGAACCGCCCAACCTCGGCAGCATCGAGATCTCGATCCGCCAGAGCGCCGGTGCGCTGCACGTCAGCATGTCGGCCACCAACAGCGAAGTCGTACGCCAGCTGAACGCGGTGGGCGATTCGATGCGCCAGGATCTGTCGCAACGCCAGCAAGGCGATGTGGCCGTGACGGTTTCGCAAGCTTCATCGCGCTCGCTGGCGGACAGCGAAGGCCGCGGCCGCCAGCCCGAGCGGGAAGCAGAGCAACAACGTGAACAGCGCGGCCCCGGCCGTGCGCTGAACGAGGGCGACGATACCAACACCACCTTCGCGATGCTGCGGGAGTAAGCGTTAAATGAACAAGAAACTAATTCTCATCATCCTTGCCGTGGCCCTGGTCTGCGGTGGCGGTGCTGGCGCGGCCGTGTGGTTCCTGGCGCCGCCGAAAGCCGATGCCGCCGAGTCGGAAGGCCACGACGAAGAAAAGAAACCCAAGAAAAAGAAAAAGAAGCACGACGAGGAAGAAGCCGGCCCGGTCAAGTACCTGACGGTCGACAAGGTCATCGTGATGATGCGCCGCTCGCCGAACGAAGCCGTGCCGCACTATCTGTCGGCCGACCTCGTGGTGGCCACGCCGGTCAAGCTGGAGAAGGAAGCCAAGGAACACCTGCCGCTGCTGCGCAGCGTGGCGGTGCGCACGCTGTCGGCGCTGCCGATGGACAAGGCGCAGGCGATGACGATCGACGAGTTCGCCGAGATGCTGAACAAGGCGTTCGAGGAAGAGTATGAAAAGGACGAGCGCGAGCAGCCGTTCAGGGAAGTCATGATCGGCAAGCTGATCCTGGAATAAGGAGCCGAGATGGTCTATGCAGCAACCGACTCCTCCGCCGGGAATTACGGCGGCGGCTATGCCGACACCCATGGTGAAACCTACGGCGAAAGCTACGACGTGCGGGCAGCCGCGCAACCGCTGTCGCCGGCGGCCGAGCAGAAGCACCTGATGTCGTATGCGCCGCTGGTGAAGAAGATCGTGCGCCAGCTGAACTCGCAGGTAGGCGGCGCGATCGACCGCGAGGACATGGAGCAGATTGGCCTGATGGGCCTGCTCGAAGCGCTGCGCCGCTATGGCGAACCGGATGCGGCTTTCGGCAGTTTCGCGAGCCTGCGCATCCGCGGCGCAATCCTTGACGAGCTGCGCCGCCAGGACTGGCGCCCGCGCTCGGTGCGCCAGCAAAGCCACAAGCTGCGCGACGGGCTGCGCGCGCTGACGCGCAAGCTGGGCCGCGAGCCCAGCGAGCAGGAAGCGGTCGCCGGCCTGGGCATCTCGGCCGACGAATACATGGCTTACCAGCTCGATGAAGGCGCCGAGGTGATGGCCAGCTTCGACGAGCTGCTGCAGGATGGCGCCGCCGATGGCAGTGCCGGCAGCGCGCCGGGCCCGGAAGAGCAGTTCATGGTACGGCGCAGCCTGGAACAGGCCCTGGGTGGCCTGAACGAACGCGAGCAGCGCGTGGTGCAGATGTACTACGAGTTCGAGCTCAGCTACAAGGAAATCGCCGCCGTGCTGGACTTGACGGATGCGCGCGTGTGCCAGCTGAACAAGGCGGCGCTGAACAAGATGAAAGCCGTGCTGCAGGGTTGACCCGCCGGCACTTCACGTAAAGGAATTCACCATGCAGCAAATTGTCGGCTTACTCATCATTTTCGGCAGCGTCTTCGGCGGTTACATGCTGATGGGCGGCACGTTCGCCGCCATCTGGCACCCTATCGAGATCCTGGTGATCGCCGGGGCGGGCGCCGGCGCGCTCGTGCTGGGCAACCCCGGCCACGTGCTGCATGAACTGGCGCACCAGCTGAAAAAGATCATCGTGCGCAAGAAATACGATTCCGAATTCCAGCGCCAGCTGCTGCTGCTGATGTACGAGCTGCTGCAACTGGCCGCCGGCGGCCTGAAAGCGCTGGACGCGCACGTCGAGGCACCGAAGGACAGCGCGATCTTCCAGCGCTACCCTTCCGTGCTGGAAGAGCCGAAACTGCTGGCCTTCATCGTCGATAACTTCCGCTTGATGGCGATGGGCAAGATCAATGCGCACGAGCTGGAAGGCGTGCTCGAACAGGAGCTGGAACTGATCCACGAGGAACTGACGCAGCCGGCCAAGTCGCTGGGCAAGATCGGCGAGGCGATGCCGGGCTTCGGCATTCTCGCGGCCGTGCTGGGCATCGTGATCACGATGGGCACCGTGGGCGGTGGCGCCTCGTCCGGCGAGATCGCCGAGAAGGTCGGCGCCGCGATGGTCGGTACCTTCATCGGTATTTTCCTGTGCTACGGCCTGATCGACCCGATCTGCAACATGCTCAAGCAGCTGGTGGGCGAGGAAGCAGGCGCGCTGGAGTCCGTGAAGGTGGTGCTGGTGACCCACGTGGCCGGCAAACCGCCGCTGCTGGCGATCGACTCTGGCCGCCGCCTGGTGCAGCTGAACACGAAGCCGAGCTTTGCCCAGCTGGAAAGCTGGATCAATGCGATGGAAAGCGGCGAGAGCGGAGGCGGCCGTGCAAAAGCCGCATGAGAAACACCATGAAACCACGATCGTCAAGCGCAGCGGCGGCAAGCATGCGCACGACGATCACGGCGGAGCATGGAAAGTCGCGTTCGCGGACTTCTGCCTGGCGCTGATGTGCCTGTTCCTGGTGCTGTGGCTGATGGCGGCGCGCAATACCGAAAGCCTGGAGCAGATCCTGACGGAATCGGACGGCAACCGCGCCGACCAGGGCAAAGGCGTGATGCCCGAAGCGGTGGGCGGCCCGCGTGGCAGCCTGATCGAACGTTTCCCGATGCCGCGTACCGGCAATTCGGACGTGCAGGGCAAGGAAGAGCAGAGCACCCAGCAAAATGCCCAGCAGGCGCCGTCGAAAGTAGCCTATGAAACACGTGAAGACCTGGCAACGCTGGCCAAGGCGCTGCAGCAGATGAGCCACGACGCCGGCCTGAAGAGCAACCTGGAATCCGTGATTACGCCCTATGGTCTGCGTGTCATGTTGCACGATACCGACAAGCAAGGCATGTTTGTACGCGGTAGCGCGGTTCCCACGGGCAAGTTCCAGTCACTCCTGCGTAAAATGGGACCCTTGTTTGCACGCATGAAAAACCAGATGCTGATCGTCGGCCACACGGATTCGTTACAATACGAAGATACCAGCCACGCCGCGTTCTCCAACTGGAACCTGTCGTCGAACCGCGCCATGTCCGCGCGGGCTCAACTGCTTGCCGGCAGCATGCCGGCCGACAGCGTGCTGCAGGTGGTCGGCATGGCCGACCGTGCTCCCCTCGACACGAAACATGCCAGGGCCGGCATCAACCGCCGCATCGAATTGCTGATCCTGACGAGCAGCCAGGCCGGCGCGATTGCCGGCATGTTCGGAATGCCGGGCAATACCGAAGCCATTGCTCCGGGTGTCGACACGGAACTGCCGGATGCAGGCGAACTGAGGCAGTTGCGCGACAAGCTGCTGCCGGCTGGAGGGTAACGGACATGGCGATTGAAACCAAGGCAAGAGGCCAACGTATGCGAATTTCCAGTGGAACCCAGGGCGTGGTGACGGTACAGACCGTTACCGGGACCGCCCCGGCAGAGGCACCGAAGGCGGCGACCCAGGCCGCAAGCTCGCCCCTGCAGTCTTCCGTACTCCAGCCTGCCGTGCAGGCGCTGAAGGAGATGCCCGACTTCGACCACGCCAAGGTGGCGATGTTGCGCGATGCGCTCGCCAAGGGCGAACTGCCGTTCGATGCCGGCAAGCTGGCCGGCATGATCCAGCGCTTCCATGGAGGCCAGTGAAGTGAGCGCGGCGGTACGTAACGCGACCCGCCAGGCGGCGATGACGCAGTTGCTGCAGGGCGTGGCCGACGACATGGCGGCTTACCGCACCCTGCTCGACCTGCTGGAACAGCAGTTCGAGGCGGCAATCCGGCACCGGCAGGAGCGGCTGGGCCAGCTCGCCGCCGAGATCGGCACGCTGGTCGACACGCTGGAAAACCGGCGCGCGGCCCGCGTCGAACTGGCCACGCGGCTGACGGGGGCGACACCATCGATGGCGCAAGTGTTCACGCTGCTGCGTCCGGAACCGCGCGCCCGGCTGGAAGCAGACTGGCATGCACTGGAACAGATGGTGCTCGCCGCCAAGGCGGCCGGCAAGCGCAATGGCGACCTGCTCGCCGAACAGTTCACGATCATGCAGCGCGTGCTGCACGGCGACAACCAGACTTACGAACCCGCCTGATGACGTTCCCGACGATGCCCACCCAGGCCACCGTGGCCACCCTGTCGAACATGACCTCGGCACGCCCTGCCCTGCCGGCCGCCTTCGCCGGCGGCGGCGGTGCCGGCTTCTCCACGGCCTTCCAGGCCGTGCAGGCCGACGTAGCGACGTTCATCGCCGAAGGCGGTGGCCCGTCTCTCGGCGGTCCGGATACGCCGTTGACCGCCGACGGCGCCGCGCTGCGTGCCCGGCTGGCCAGCCAGGCGATCGGCGGCACCGAGACGCCCGACGGCGCCGCCGGTATCGATGGCGATGCCCGGCAGCAATTCCTGTCGTCGATCCGGCCGCATGCCGAAGTTGCCGCGGCAAAGCTCGGCGTTTCGCCGGACATCGTGGCGGCCCATGCCGCCCTCGAGTCGGGTTGGGGCCAGCGCCCGCTGCGCAACGGCACGGTGGACACCAACAACCTGTTCGGCATCAAGGCCGGCAGCCAATGGCAGGGCGACGTCGCCGCCAATGTCACCACCGAATACGAACATGGCGCGGCGGTCAGGAAAGTCGAGAAGTTCCGCAGCTATCCGGACCAGGCCAGCGCCTTCCGCGACTACGCCGACCTGCTGGCCTCGAACCCGCGCTATCAGAACGCCCTGAATGCCGGCAGCGACGCGCACGCGTTCGCCAGCGGGCTGGCGCGCGGCGGCTATGCCACCGACCCGGCCTATGCGCAGAAGCTGTCGAAGCTGGCGGCGAAGATCGCGCGAACGGACTATTGAGATTGCAACTTCGTTGCAACTTCGTTGCAACTCCGGCCGGTTCGCGCCAGAGCAGTTGCACTAGAACGGCGGACTCGTGGTCTGCCGTTTTTCATTCCTCCCGCCCGCTGGCCGGCCGTGCAGGGTCAGCGGTTCCGGCGCATGCGCCGCGCAGCCATGCCCGTCACCATCAGGCCCGCCAGCAGCATCGCGTACGTGCCCGGTTCCGGAATCGGCATCGTCATCCGGTCCCGCTCGAACAGGGTCAGGTTCGAGAACCCGGGGTTCGAGCCATTATTGCCCACGGTCCACAGAATCTGCCAGGTGCCGGGCAGCGTTTCGGTTGCGCCCGGATTGATGGTCTGATCGTCGAACAGCCAGGCGCCCCCCTGGTTGCCGGCATGGATCGCGAACACGAGATCGAGCGTGATGATGTCGGCCCCGGTGTTGGTGACGGACCAGGTGCCGCTCGTACCGCCGGGATTTTGCGCGAACGTGAACGCCAGCGGGCTGGTATCGGGGAAACCGGAGCTCTCGTGCTTGGCGAGCAGCGTGAAGTCACCCGTGCCGAAGCCGTCGAATGCGCTACCGAAACCGCTGGTATCGCCCATCGGCCCGGCATGGGGATTCCAGCCTTCCTGGTAAGCGAACGCGTCGGCGGGACTGCCGTCGAGCGTCACGTCGGCGGCGCTGGCGCTGCCGATGTCGGCGTAGGCGTTCAGTGCAAAGGCAAGCATGGCTGCGGCGGCAAGGCATCGCTGTCGCAGCGTTTTCGTCAGAACGTTCATGGATGTGCTCCCCGTAAGTTTGAATACCGGAATCGCGGCTGCGATTGCCACGGCATACGCATTCAAACTAGCAGGCAAGCCGCCCGGGTCGACCGCAACCGGACCATTGCTTGACGCCGCTCCAAGCGATTGTTTTTGCTAGGAAATGATCGCTGCACCATGAATGGACTGCGCAATCAATCGACCGTGCAATCCAGGGACTGTGCGCTCAATCGGCGGGCTCGACCTGCCCCATGTCGGTGACCCGGGCCCGGATCGTGACGCCACTGGCGTTCTTCACACGGACGGTCGCGCCACGGCCGCCGCCGTCCAGTGCTTCGCCAGCCATGCTGACTTCGATTCCTTCGCTTTTCGCCACGATGCGTACCGCATCGCCACGCTTGACCAGCGTGGGGGCGACCAGCATGTTCTGTCGCAATACGTCGCCCGCGCGGATGGTCCGGCGCGTGGCCATGTCCTGGATCAATGTCAGATCCGAAAAACTGTCCGGCATGCCACTGATGTCGTGGCGCTCGAGCAACACATCCTCCGCCGACAGTATTTTCCCGGTCGACAAGTCAGTTGACGCAACGGCCACCTTCGCCGAAATCTTCGCGCGCGTGACGAATTCGTAACGCCAGCCCCCCTGGTCTGGACAGATCGCTACGAAACGCATGCGCGCCGGCGTGCGCACATCGGCCGGCTCCACTCTGGGCGGCTGGGCGCAGGCGCCGATCGGCCTGTTGTTGCGAACCACCTCGACACTGAACTGCGGTTCGCTCCAGTTTGCCAGTCCGGCATGCCTTTCCAGCTGCTCGCGCGCCGCCTGTTGCACTTGGGCGACAAGCTGCTCCCTGGTGACCGGCGCTGCCACTGAAAACTTGATGGTGCCGATGAGCAACAGAGAGAAAAACCGGGTTACAATGCGTTTGTTGAACATGGGCAACACCTTCTTCATGGCTATTTCGAATGACTGAACGGCCTGCAATGTCCCATGCCGGCCGGCGGCCATTTTACATGGGCTGCCATGCCACGCAGGGCGGCTCGTCTCACGGGAGGAAAATCAATGGGAATCAATTTCAAGGAAGCACTGGGCGTTCACGCCGATGCGCTTCACCTGCGGGCGGAACGTACCCGCGTTCTGGCGTCGAACATCGCCAACGAGAACACGCCGGGCTTCCAGGCCCAGGACATCGACTTCGCAGCGTCGATGGCGCAACGGCGTTCGGAGGACGCAGGCGGCCTCTCGCTGATGAGCGACAGCGATCCGCTGTATCGCGTGCCGTTCCACCCGAGTGCCGACGGCAATACCGTCGAGATCGGCGTTGAGCAGGCGGCGTTTTCACAGAACGCCACCGATTTCCAGACCAGCCTCACGTTCGTCAACATGAAGCTGCGCGGCCTGGCCAAGGCGATCAGCGGACAGTAAGGCCAGCAGGCAATTGCAGGCCAAGGAAAATATTTCCACCAGTCATGGTGAGTTTGCCATTCAGAAGGCAGGCAATACGCCGATAACCGCCCAGTCAGCCAAGCAGGAGAAGTAATGAGTTTCAACGATATTTCCAAGATCGCAGGTTCCGCCATGGCGGCGCAGACCGTGCGCCTGAATACCGTGGCATCGAACCTGGCCAACGCCGATTCGGTTTCCGGCAACGAAAACGACACATACCGCGCGCGCAAGCCGGTATTCGCCGCCGTCATGACGGATAGCGCGGATGGCGCCGGCGGCAGCCGCGTGCAGGTGCTCGACGTTGTCGAGAGCGCCGAGCCGCTGCGCAAGGTGTACGAGCCGGACAACCCGATGGCCAATGCCGACGGCATCGTGTTCTACCCCAACGTCAACCAGGTGGCCGAGATGACGGACATGATGTCCGCCTCGCGCGCCTTTGAAACCAATGTCGAAGTGCTGGGCCGCATCCGCGGCATGCAGCAGTCCCTGCTGAAACTGGGCGAAAGCTGATCATGGAAACCAATTTCTTCACCAACCCGGCAAGCACCGGCGCAGCCACCACGGGCGGCAGCACGCCACTGGCCAACGGCACCAGCGAAACGCAGGAAATGTTCACCAAACTGCTGGTGGCGCAGATCCAGAACCAGGACCCGCTGTCGCCATCGGATCCGTCGCAGTTCGTGCAGCAGCTGACGCAGCTGTCGCAGACCGAAGCCATGCAAAGCCTTGCCGCCCTGACCAGCAACAATGCCAGCGTGCTGCAAAGCATGCAGGTGCTGGGCCTGGGCGCCCAGGTGGGTTCGGACGTGATGGCCAGCGCCACCGCCGTGCAGCTGGACGGCGCCAAGGTCGGCGGCGCGGTCACGCTGGGTTCGAACAGCAGCAAGACGACCCTGGTGCTGACCGGGGCCGATGGCGTCGCCCATGAACTGGCGCTGGGGCCGCTGTCCGCGGGCAGCACGCCATTCTCGATCGATCCGACGGCGATGGGCTTGCCGGCGGGTAGCTACAAGATGCAGGTCGTTACTTCTTCGGGCGAAAACCCGCCGGTGGACATCGCCGGCCGCCTGAACAGTGTGCGCCTGGGCTCGAACGGCAGCATTGTGCTGAACATCGCCAACGTGGGCGAAGTCGCACCGAGCGCAATTACCGCATTCAACGGTAAATCCACCTCCACCGCTGTCGCCGCTGCCGGCGCCGCCACCACCTCTCTGTAACAAGGACCCGCCATGAGCTTCAATATCGCACTGTCCGGCATCCAGGCCGTCAACGAGCAGCTGAACAGCATTTCCAACAACATCGCCAACGCCAGCACCTACGGCTACAAGGCGCAGCGTGCCAACTTCGCGTCGATGTACGCCGGCAGCCAGCCTACCGGCGTGCAGGTCGGCTCGACCACGCAGAACATCGGCCTGACCGGCGGCGTGCTGTCCACCGGCCGTTCGCTGGACGCCTCGATCAATGGCCGCGGCTTCTTCGTCAGCAAGACCGGCTCCGGCGAAACGGTGTACAGCCGCGTCGGCATCTTCACGAAGGACGGCTCCGACTTCCTGGTCGACAGTGCCGGCCGCCGCGTGCAGGGCAACCAGCTGACCCCGGGCGTGGAATCGGATGGCGTACCGGGCGATATCAAGGTGCCGACGCAGACGCTGCAGGCCAAGGCCACGACGGCGATCGATTTCGCCGCCAACCTGTCGGCCGACTGGAAGAAGCCGACAGTTGCCTTCAATGCCGCGGCACCCGATCCCGCCAGCTACAACATGACCAAGGTGACGCTGGCCTTCGACAGCCAGGGCAAGAGCCACACCGTCAGCCAGTATTTCGCCCGCACCGCCGATGACGCGAATTCCGTCAAGGTCTACACGCTGATCGACGGCAAGGCGCCGACGGCAGGCACCGACATCGAGCTGAAATTCGATGCCAACGGCAAGCTGACCAATTCGCCGACGACGCTGGACATGAAATTCACCCCGGCTCCCGCCGCGGAGGTGGCAATCAAACTGGACTACCTGGGCACCACGTTCCAGGCCGGCGAAGCCACCACCTCGGTCAATATCGCCGACGGCTACACCACCGGCCAGTATGTCGGCGTGGAACTGGCAGCGGACGGCAAGGTGATCGCCAAGTATTCGAACGGCGAACAGCAGGCTGTCGGCCAGATCAAGCTGGCCACGTTCTCGAACGAAGACGCGCTGATCCCCGTCAACGATACCAGCTGGACCGCTGACGGCGCCGACGTCGGCACCGTCAGCCTGGATAACCCGGGCAAGAGCGTGGCCGGCGCCCTGTCGACCGCGACGCTGGAAGGGTCGAACGTGGACATCACGTCGGAACTGGTGGGCCTGATGGGTTCGCAGCGCAATTACCAGGCCAATTCGAAGGTGATCACCACCGAGAACCAGATGCTGCAGTCGCTGATGCAGGCAATGTAAGGCTGAACTGACATGGATGCGCTGATCTATACCGCGATGAGCGGTGCCGAACGGGCCCTGCGGGGCCAGCAGGTACACGCCAACAACCTCGCGAACATGGACACGGGTGGCTTCCGCGCCAACCTGGAACTGGCCACGGCGCAGGCGGCGCCCGGCTACGGCTACGACGACCGCCACATGGCCACCCTGCAGGCCAACGCGATCTCGACCAAGCAGGGCACCCTGCGCCCGACCGGCCGCGAAATGGACGTGGCCATTTCCGGCACCGGCTACTTCGCCGTCGAAGGTCCGACCGGCGAGGCGTACACGCGCGCCGGCGCGATCACGCTGGACCAGGATGGCATGATGACCGTCAACGGCATGCCGATCCTCGGTGAAGGCGGGCCGATCACGCTGCCGATCCACAGCAAGGTGGAAATCGGCCAGGACGGCACCGTGTCGATCCAGAGCCCCGGCGGGCGCGGCGAAATGCAGGTGATCGACAAGCTCAAGCTGGTACGCGCCGAAGGCAGCGAACTGACCAAGAACGAAGCGGGCCTGATCGTCGCGCGCAATGGCGAGCCTTTGATGACCGACAACACGGTCACCGTGCGCTCCGGCCACCTGGAAGGCTCGAACGTGTCCGCCGTGGAAGAGATGGTCGCCACGATGAGCCTGAACCGTACCTTTGAAGTGCAGATGAAACTGTTCAAGGCCGCCGACGACATGACCCAGGCCGGCAACCGCCTGGTCAGCGGCAACTAGATCCAGCCACGCGGCATCCCGGCACCGGCCCGGTGCCGCTGCGCGCGGCCGTGCCGGCCGCGGCGTCTCGTTCGCACAACAACGTCGCCTGCCGGGCGACACAATTTTCCGCACGGCACTAAAGTTGCCGTACGGATTGTCGTAACCGGGTAAAGTTATCCCGGCACACAGAACACACCCAGGAGTATCGAATGAACCCAGCAATGTGGATCAGCAAGACCGGCGTGCAGGCACAGGATGCCAAGCTGCAAGCCATCGCCAACAACCTGGCCAACGCCAACACGGTCGGCTTCAAGAAAGACCGCGTGGTCTTCGAAGACCTGTTCTATTCGGTCGAAGGCCAGCCGGGCGCACAGCGTGCCGACAACAACACGCTGGCCCCGACCGGCGTCCAGCTGGGTAACGGTACCCATATGGTCGGTACCCAGAAGGTATTCACGACGGGCAGCACCCAGATCACCAGCAACCAGTACGACGTGGCCGTGCTCGGCAACGGCTTCCTGCAGGTGCGCCGGCCGAACGGCGAGGCAGGGTTCACCCGTGCCGGCCAGCTGGGCCTCGATGCGAACGGCGTGCTGATCAACGCCCAGGGCCTGCCGCTGGTTCCGCAGATCACCGTGCCGCCCAACGCCACGGGGATCACGATCGGCGAGAACGGTACCGTGACGGCGACCATTCCCGGCAATACCCAGCCGACCGAACTGGGCCAGCTGACCCTGACGAGTTTCATCAACCCGGCCGGCCTGCAGGCCCTGGGCGAGAACCTGTTCGCCGAAACCGCCTCCTCCGGCGCGGCAACCGAAGGCCGCCCGGGCGATGCCCAGTTCGGCAAGATCAAGCAGGGCGCGCTGGAAGCCTCGAACGTGCAGGTGGTCGAAGAGATGGTCGACATGATCGCGGCCCAGCGCACCTATGAAATGAACACGAAGGTGCTGTCGGCGGCCGACAACATGCTGCAGTACCTGGCCCAGGCCGCACGCTGATTATTTCCACCACCACCGAGGTTTCGAGTCTGATGATCAAAGCGCAACTGTGCGCACTGGCCGCGATGCTGCTGACCGGTTGCGCCTCCACCCTCGCCCCGCCCGCCGTGCGTCCCGGCCCGTTCGACGAACCGCCCCAGGTAACGCGCTCCAGCGCGCCGCGCGGCACCTCCGGCGGCGTGTTTGCCGCCGATGCCGGCCTGTCGCTGACCTCGGACAGCCGCGCCTTCCGCGTCGGCGACGTGGTCACCGTGATCCTGCAGGAAACCACGCAGGCATCGAAGAGCGCCGGCACCAAGCTGGGCAAGGATTCGGGCATCTCCGTGACGCCTCCTTCCCTGCTCGGCAAGACCTTCCCGAAGGCCGGCATCGACCTGTCGGCGGGCCACTCGTTCCAGGGCGACGCCACCGCCACCCAGCAGAACGCGCTGACCGGCGCGATCACCGTGATCGTGCAGGAAGTGATGCCGAACGGCTTGCTGAAAGTCGCCGGCGAAAAAGGCGTGACGCTGAACCAGGGCGAGGAATTCCTGCGCCTGCGCGGCTACCTGCGCGCCGCCGACATCGATGCCAACAACCAGGTGTCGTCGCAGCGCATCGCCAACGCGCGCATCGCCTACTCGGCGCAGGGCACGCTGGCCGATACCAACCAGCCAGGCTGGCTGCAGCGTTTCTTCCTCGGCCCCCTGATGCCGTTCTGAGGTCTTCCATGAAAAAACTGATTGCTACCCTGCTGGCGATGGGCGCGCTGGCGCTGGCCGCGCTGCCCGTGCAGGCCGCCCAGCCGCTGCGCAACCTCGTCTCGATCGAAGGCGTGCGCGAGAACCCGCTGGTCGGCTACGGCCTCGTGGTGGGCCTGAACGGCAGCGGCGATTCCACCCAGGTGAAGTTCGCCAGCCAGTCGGTGGTCAACATGCTCAAGCAGTTCGGCGTGAAGATGCCGGACGGCGCGGATGCTAAAAGCAAGAACGTGGCCGCCGTGATGGTGTCCGCCGTGTTCCCGCCCGGCTATCGCCGCGGCCAGCCGATCGACGTCACCGTCTCGTCGCTGGGCGACGCGAAATCGCTGCGCGGCGGTTCGCTGCTGCTGACCCCTCTGCGCGCGGCCGACAATGAAACGTATGCGCTGGCCCAGGGCAACGTGGTGGTCGGCGGCCTGTCCGCCGCCGGCAAGAGCGGCTCCTCGGTGACCGTCAACACGCCGACCGCCGGCCGTATCCCGAACGGTGCGATGATCGAGCGCGAGATTCCCACCGACTTTTCCACCAACGGAACCGTGCGCCTGTCGCTGAAGCGCCCCAGCTTCGAGACCGCCACCAATATCGTCGAGTCGATCAACAAGAGATTCGGCGGCATCGCCAGTACCGAGGATGCCACCAGCGTCGCCGTGGTGGCGCCGGAAAATCCGACCCAGCGCGTCGCCTTCATGGCCAAGCTGGAAGCGCTGGCCATCGAGGCCGGCCAGCAGAATCCGAAGGTGGTGTTCAATTCGCGCACCGGTACCGTGGTCATCGCCGACGGTTTGCGCGTGAAGGCGGCCGCCGTCACGCACGGCTCGCTGAAGGTGGTGATCTCGGAAAGCTCGAAAGTGAGCCAGCCGAACGCCTTCGCCGGCGGCCAGACCGCCGTCACGCCGGAGTCGAACGTGTCGGTGGACCAGGGCGGACGCCCGATGTTCAACTGGCCGGCGGGCGCCAAGCTGCAGTCGATCATCGACACCGTCAACAGCCTGGGCGCGACGCCGGACGACATCATGGCGATCCTGCAGGCGCTGGACCAGGCCGGCGCGATCGAAGGCGAACTGGTGGTGATCTGATGGACCCGCGCCTGACGTCCACCGCGCCGGCCGGCGGCGCGCTCGGCCTGAACGAGGCCAGTACGACGCTGCCGGCAACGGTGGCGCCGAACGACGCCGACCCTGCTGCCGCCGCCTACAAGAAAAAGGCCAGCGAAGCGGCCGTGAAGTTCGAGAGCTTCTTCATCGGCCACATGCTCAAGCAGATGCGCAGCTCGACGAAGGAACTGGCTGGCGACGACAGCATCTACAAGGATTCGATCAACAGCGACATGCTGGACATGGCCGACAACCTGGTGGCCGACCAGATGGCGAACCAGCGCGCGTTCGGGATTGCCGATGCGATCCTGCGCCAGCTGCTGCCCGCGGCACCGGTACCGGCAGCAACCACGCCGGCCGCCGCGGCAACCGCTCCCACGCAGAAAATTTCAACAAAGTCTTAATGCAGGGCAAGCTTTTGTCGCCTTGTTCAATTAAGAGAATGTCATAGCTTCGCCGGGCCCGGGTATCTTGCCCTTGTTCCGGCGGAGGCACTTCAACCGGATCAGTCCATGACCATCATCAATAACGCATTGTCCGGCGCCGTGGCTGCGCAGGCCGCCCTGAACGCTGCCAGCCAGAACGTGGCCAACCTGCAGACCAAGGGCTATACGCGACAGGGCGTGCTGCTGGCCGCCATCGCGCCCGGAGCAGGCTCGAAGCAGGCCGGCAATGGCGTGGAAGTCAGCGCCCTGCTGCGCATCTCGGACTCCTACAAGACCCAGCAGCTGTGGCGCGCCAATGCCGAACTGGGCCGCTACTCGACGCAACAGCCTTACCTGACCCAGCTGGAACAGGTGATGGGCGACGACAAATCGGGCCTGTCGTACGGCGTCGACAACTTCTTCAAGGCGCTGAACGCGGTTGGCGAGGAACCCACGTCGACGCCGCTGCGCGGCCAGGTGGTGGCGCAGGCCGGCGCACTGGCGGAGAGCTTCAACAGCATCTACCAGGTGACGCGCAACCAGCAGCTGTCGGTACAGCAGCAGCGCGATGCGATCCTGCCCAGGTTCAACACGCTGACGCAGAACATCGCCGCGCTGAACACGCGCATCGTGGCCGCCGGCGCGACCGGCACCAATGTTTCCGCGCTGATCGACGAGCGCGACATGGCGATCGACAGCCTGTCGCAGCTGGCCGCGGTGGAAGTGCTGGAACAGCCGGACGGCAGCCGCTCGGTATCGCTGCGATCCGGCCAGCCGCTGGTGGTCGGCAACCAGTCGGCCACGCTGGGCATCGACACCACCGGCGGCACGCCGCAGATGCAGGTCACGTTCGCCCGCTCCGTGTATGCGGTGAACGACACCGCCGTGGGCGGCCAGCTGGGCGGCCTCGGCGCATTCGAGAAGGACGTGCTGGCGCCGCTGCAGCAATCGATCGTGTCGATGGCCACGCAGCTGGCCACGAAGATCAACGACCAGCTCGCGCAGGGCAAGGACAGCGCCGGCAATCCGGGCAAACCGATGTTCGAGGTCGGCGCCGGAGGCGCCGGCATCCTGTCCGTCACGCCGGGCTACAGCGCGAGCGACCTGGCGCTGTCCTCCGACGGAACGCCGGGCGATTCCGGCAACCTGCAAAAGCTGGTCGCCATCAAGAACGCGACGATCGCCCTGCCCTCCGTCGGCAGCGTGATCATCGGCGACGCCGACACGCAGCTGGTGGGCAAGCTGGCCATCGACAGTCAGCAGAACAAGTCGCTGCTCAATACCGCGACAACGATCCGCCGGCAGGCGGAAGACGACTGGGCGTCGACGTCCGGCGTCAACCGCGACGAGGAAGCCATGAACCTCGTCGAATTCCAGAACATGTACCAGGCCAATATGAAAGTCATCGCGGTAGCGAACTCGCTGTTCGACGCCACGCTGTCGATGTTCGGCTGAAGGAGTCATTGATGCGCATCGCCACCACCCAGTTTCAAGCCACGCTGAGCCGCTCGCTCGATCTCAACCAGACATCGGTATCGCGCCTGACCGAGCAGATGGCAACCGGCAAATCCATGATGGTTCCGTCCGACGACCCGATCGCCAGCGTGCGCGTGTCGCGCCTGGCGCGCGAGGAAGCCATCATCGACCAGTACCGCGAGAACATCGGCGCGGTCAAGATCCGCATGTCGAAAAACGAAAGCTACCTGTCCGGCATGGTGGGCGACATGACCGAGGCCCACGACCTGCTGGTCTGGGCAGCCGACGCCAGCAACACGCCGGATGACCTGAAATCGATGGTTACCAGCCTCGAATCGCTGCGCGACAGCCTGCTGTATACCGCCAATACGCGCGACCAGGAAGGCAAGTACCTGTTCTCGGGCACGCTGACCAACACGGCGCCGATCGTCCTCGACGGCACCACGTACCGCTATGCCGGCAACGCCGGCGAGCAGAAAGTCGTCGTCGGCAACGGCATCACGCAGGCCGTCAACGTCAGCCTGGGCGGCCTGGAGACGCTGCTGAACAAAATGAACCAGGCGATCGATGCACTGAAGAACACCACCACCGGTTCTTCCGTGGAACCGCTGAAGTCGGTGATCGGCGAGACGATGACGCTGGTGTCTTCGACCCAGGATCAGGTGGCCGGCAAGATTGCCAGGCTGGGCGGCGCGCAGAACGTGCTGGCCACGCTGGACGGCAACCATGCCAATGTCAGCCTGTCGAACAAGATGGCGATGACCGAACTGTCGCAACTCGATTACGGTGTCGCGGCGACCGAGCTGTCAGGCTACAATATGGCACTGCAAGCCACGTATCAGTCGTATTCCAAGGTAAGCAATCTTTCACTTTTCAACGTTCTTTAATTGATTTAACACACCGCAATGCAAATACAGCGCTCCAGCACTGCCGGAATCAGCAAGGAATCGCCGGGCTCGGCGACCTCGCTGGATCAGGCCGGCCTGGCAGGCGCTGCCCAGGGAAAAACGTCGGCCAATGGTCCGGCGCCGGGAGCGCCGGCCGCGCCCCCCAACCAGGCCACGCCCTTGCGGCGCGGGCTGAGCAACTGGGACCAGCCCCTGCAGACCGATATTTCCAGCGCCCAGCAGGCGGTGGATTTCCTCGAACAAAGCGCGGCGCAGTTGCGCGCGCTGAAAACCGATCTCGCCACCAGGCTGGCCGCGCGCGAGATGCGGGACGGCCAGGTCGAGCAGCAGGTACGGCAGTTTGCCGATACCTGGCGCAACCGCCGCCAGGCATCCGGCGGATCGCTCGATGCACGGCTCAACTACAGCGGCGCGGAACAGTCGAGCCAGCGCTTCACCGTGCGCGGCATGTCGCTGGCGAACCTGCGCAACGGCGCGCGCGAGACGCTGGCGGTCGCCATCGGCGGCGGCGCGCAGGGGCTGCGCTCGGTGCACCTGTCGCCCGGCCTGTCGGACGAGGAGATCGTTGCGCGCTTCGACCAGGCCCTGGGCCCGGTCGGCGTGCGGGTGTCGTCGAACGACGATGGCGACCTGGTATTTTCCACCAGCGAAGGCAGCTGGCCGTCGGTACGCGATTCGATCGCCGTGCAGGGCAGCGGCATCCGCTTCCCGACCGGCCAGTTGAACCGGCTGAAAGCGGAGGCGGAGCCGCCCGCGGTGGCGCCCGAGAACTGGGACATCGCCGACATGGAATCGATGCGCGACACGCTGCAGCAGGTGATGCAGGCGCTGTCGCACGTGGAAGCCGCGCTGGCCAAGGTCCGCAAGGAACTGAACACGGCAACCCGGCGCGCCGAGAGCGCGATGCCGGACATCGAGGTGGCCGGCGTGGACGACCTGGCGACCCGTTTTTCCAAGATCGCCAACGAGCCGGGCTACCAGTCGCTGCTGGCGCTGACCTCGGCGCTGGTGGGAATCAACCGGGACCGGGTAGTTTCGCTGCTGGGCTTGCGCTAGAAGTACCGGCTTCGAGCCGCCCCAGCCGCGCCAGCGCCAGCAGTTCTGGCGCCGGCATCGGCCGGGCAAACACATATCCCTGCGCCAGGTCGCAGCCGGCGGCTTTCAGCAGCGCCAGCTGCGCCTCGGTTTCCACTCCCTCCGCCACCACTTCCAGTCCCAGCTTGTGGGCCAGCAGGATGATGGCTTCGCACATCGCCAGGTCGCCGGAATCGCCGGCCAGGCCGGCCACGAAGCTGCGGTCGATCTTCAGGTAGTCGATGTCGAACTGCTGCAGCTGCGCCAGCGCGGAGTGGCCGGTGCCGAAGTCGTCCAGCGCCACCTGCATCCCCATCGCATGCAGCCGGCCGAGGCGTTCGAAGACGTGCCCGGCCGGTTCGTTGAGGATGTCTTCCGACACGTCGGCAACCAGGCTGCGCGGCGGCAGACGCAGGCTTTCCACATAGGCGAGCCAGCCGTGCGCCTCGTCGCGCAACTGGGCCGACGTGACATTGATGGTGACCTGGAACGGCCGGGCCAGTTCGCGCTGCCACGCCAGCACCTGGTCGGCAGCCTGGCGGAAGGCCCGGTCGCCGATGTCGAGCAGCACGCCGGACGATTCGGCGCCGGCGATGAAATCTGCCGGATTCAGCAAGCCCCGCTCCGGGTGGCGCCAGCGCAGCAGCGCCTCGGCGCGCTCGACGACGCCCGTCTTCAGGTTGACGATCGGCTGGTAGTGCAGTTCGAATTCCTGCTGCGCGGCGGCACGGCGCAAGTCGAGCGCCAGCCGGGCGCGCTGCTGGGCCGCCGACTGCATGTCGTCGGTGAAATACATAAAGCGGTTGCGGCCGCCGTTCTTGGCCGCGTACATCGCCTGGTCGGCGTGCCGCAGCAATTCCTCGGCATCGCCCGCGTCCGACGGATACAGCGCGATGCCGACGCTGCCGGAGATATTCCCCTGCGCGCCGCCGGCCAGCTCGAACGGCCTTTGCAACACCGCGATGACGTCCTGCGCCACCCGTTCGGCATCCTGCACGTGGCCTAGGCCCGGCAGGATCGCCACGAATTCGTCGCCGCCGATGCGGGCCAGCGTGTCCGTGGCGCGCATGCAGGCCCCCAGCCTTGCCGCCGCCTGGACCAGCAGCGCATCGCCCTGCTGGTGGCCATGGCGGTCGTTGATCTGCTTGAACTGGTCGAGGTCGATGAACAGCAGCGCGAGCAGGCCGCGCTCGCGGCGCGCCTTCTTCATTTCATGGCGCAGCCGTTCCTGGAACATATTGCGATTCGGCAGGCCTGTCAGCACATCGAAATTGGCCTGCTGCCAGGCCAGCTCCGCCGATTCGCGGTGCTCGGTGATGTCGGACACCAGCGCCAGCGCGCCGAGGAAGGCGCCGCCGGCATCGAACAGGGGATTGGCGGTCAGGTGCGCCCACAGCGCGGTACCGTCGCTGCGCATGAACTTCAGCTCATGCCGCCCCGGCATGCCTTCCTGCTGGCGCGCGACGTTACGCTCGAGCAGCGAGCGCCCTTCCGCGTCGAGGAACGACAGCAGTGGGCGGCCGGCCATCGATTCGACCGGATAGCCCAGCATCTCGGCCATGCGCGGGTTGGCGAAACTGGTGCGCGCGGCGGCGTCGAATTCCCAGATGCCCTCGCGCGCGGTCTGCACGATGCGGCGGAACCGCTCTTCGCTTTGCTCGAGGGCGGCGAGGCGTCCTTCCGCCGGCTCCACGGTCAGGCGCAGCGCGCCCGCTACCGCGCAACCGAGCAGGGTGACGGGCACGCCCCGGTCGCCACGATCGCGCTGCAGCTGGACGCCGCAGCGAACCGGCTCGCGGCTGCCCAGGGCGCGCGCGGCAAACGCGTCGAAATCGGCGAGAAAGCGCTGCGCCACGTAGCTGCGGAAGCGTTCCCGCCCGGCGCCGGCGCGGTCGATGCCCAGCAGGCCGGCGCCGGCCAGGTTGGCCTGCAGGATCGTCCAGTCCTCCGCCAGCAGGAAGACCCCGACCGGCGCCAGCAGATAAAGTTCATCGAAGCGCTCGTTTTCCTGCCCGGCGCCGCTGGACGGCTGCAATTGGCCGCCGCCCCCGAGCGCGGCCAGCAGTCCTTCCTGGGACAGGCCGGCGGACAGGCCGGACAGCAGCGAGTCGGGTGGGTGGAGCGACGGCATCGGTTCGGGCGCGGGCATGGTGCTGTCCATGGGGTGATCCCTATCGTGATGAAACCCTCGTTTCGTGATGAAACCCTCGTTATCTGGCGGCTGGGCTTTCTGGAACGCCGAACCAGACTAGCATGCACGATTTGCCAAGTCGAGCACGCGCCGCACCCGCGCGCGCGCCCGCTTCTTTCAGGACCAGCGCCGGCGCCCGAAGTTGTGGCCGACCACCAGCGTGGTACTGGCGACCAACGTGGACAGGCCAAGGATCAGCTGTACCAGCTTGTCCGCCGGCAGGATCCACATCGACCCTTTCGGTGGCTCCGCCTGGGAGACCGCGGCGATCAGTGGCGCCACCCACTCGGCGTCAGGCGTAATATCGAGGACGACGGCGTCATCCGAAGTCTGCATGAAGATGTCGCCTCCGGCGGCCAGTGTGAAGCACACGCCATAGCCGGTTTCGTTCTTGCCGACGTGCTCCTGCAAGGCCAGGTCGTGCTCGGCGATCCACAGTTCGGCATCGGCGGGGGTTTCCAGTGCCGTCCACGGCACGGGGCGGAACCGTGGTTGCGCCCCATCGTCTTTTTCGTGCTGCATGGGTCTTTGCTGTTCGTGTCCGCGAGGTGCTCGCGAATGGTGATTGGTCATCGATCGGCCCGCAGTGTAACCGAAGATAAGGAGGAATCATGAAATACACGCGCTATGTCTCGGAATTCGAGCAATTCCTGAACCGCTACAAGGAGGAGCATCCCAACGTCGAGGCGGACCAGCGCCGCGGCTGGAAGATCTGGTGGGACCACCGCCAGGACCTCGATGCGCTGGACCGGCAGCGGCGCGACTCGGTGGAGACCAAGCCGTACTATTACGGATGATCGCTTGAGAAAAACGGGCTCGGCGTCAGGCCGGGCCGCTTCGCGAGCGGCAATGCGTTGAGCGGCAATGCGCTGTCAAGCCGCAGCCCTGCATGGCCGCGGCGTTTCCATCACCCTTTCCAGGTGCGCTTGAGGCCGGTGTCGGCATGGATCCAGCCGCCGCGCGGGCCGCTGCGGTAATAGAAGCCGACGCCGCCGCCCCGGAAACTCTTGATGAGCCCGCCCACGACTTCCTCGTTCAGGTTGGCGATGCGAATGTCGGCGGCCTTGCCTTCGAGGTGCAGCGATTGCCGCGCGGCCGGAATGCCCTGCTCGCGCAGCCGCTGGTTCGATGCGGGCGTGCGGTAGCCGGACAGGATCTCCACCGGGCTGTTGATGCCGTAGCGCGCCACGAACGCCTGCGCACCCCACAGCGTTTCCAGCAGCTTCGGATCCATGGGCGCGGTGGCCTTGCCGTTCACATCGCGCAGCAGGTGGCACAGCTCCTGGTAGGCCGAGTCGATCAGTTCGCCGTCCTTCCAGTACAGGACCGACGCCTTCTCGCCGCTCTGCGGCCGCGTCACCGTGAGCGTGCGCGGCTTGACCCAGAATTCCAGGTCGAGCGCCTGGGCGTCGAAAATATCCGGCGGCGGTTCCAGGTCCTGCGCGCGCGCCGGCGCCAGGCCCACCAGCGGAGCCCCGATGAAGCTGGCGGCGGCTGCCCCCAGTGTCTTGTGTAGAAAATCTCTGCGCGTTGCCATAGCTATCCCATTGGTGCGGTGAAACGGATGCGAGCGTAACTATAGCCGATGGCGAGCGAAGGTGAGAAAGCTCTTTAACTGTGTGGCGTAAATTGTATCATTCGTGGCTCAACATTTAAGCCTCGCTTAATTCAGGCCCACTTGTGCACCTAGCCTGCTGCAACAGCCCTGTCATCGTCCTTGCCTGCCGGGCAACACGCCGGCGCGTCAGGCGGCCGCCCGCACCGGCGGGGCCGGCAGGGACGCGCGCGGCAGGTCCAGCGCGTGGCCCTGCGCCAGCGGCTGCACGCCGGCCAGCCCGGCGATGCCCCGGAGCGCCGCCAGCGCGCCCGCCCCTTCGGCGTGATGAAACAGGATCCGCGTGCCGCGCGCGCCCGCTGCCGCCAGCAGGCGCGCCATGCCGTCCCAGTCGCGCGCAGTGCGCGCATCGCAGCGGATCACGTCCGGGCGCACGCGCTCCAGCAGGGCCAGTCCTTCCGCCGCGCCGCCCGCATGCGCGGCGAAGCGGAAGCCGTTGCGCCGGTAATTGTCGGCCACGTAGCCCAGCAGCCAGCCCTGCTGCGGCGTCGTCGGCGGCAATTGCAGCACGATGTTCGCCAGCGGCAGTTCGAGCGCATCGAGGATGCGGCGAAATGCGTGGCCATGGTTGCTGCTGACGGCGGACAGCAGGCGCCCGTGCACGTTCAGGTGCAGGTCGAGCCCGGCGCACTCGGGCTGGCGGAAGAAGTTGATCGCGTGAAGCATGCGGCACAGGCGGTCGAGTTCGACGGACTCATCGTCGCTGGCGGCATTTTCCAGCAGGCGCCACAGCGACAAACCCTGGTCTTCCGCCGACGGCCCGCGCGCCAGCCCCTCGCAGGCGACGGGCGCGCCGCTGTCGAGTGCGCGTACCGGCTGGAACACGCTCGTCATCGTGCAGTTGAAAAAACGTCCGTGCGCGCGGCCGGCGCCGTCGAGCCACAGCGACGACGCCGCGGCCTCGCCCGCGGGATCGGCCAGCCGGGCCAGGTACTGTTGCAGGATGGGGAAACTCATTGCAGCCTTTCGAAAGCGGAAGCGGTTCGACAAGGCTAAGGCGCGGCAGCGGATTACAGAACGAATCGTTTTGCCGTTTGTTATTCGCCCCATGCATATCGCCGCCGGACGCGAGGCTATCGCTGGACAGCCATGCACACACATAAGCATATTGAAAAAGATTCGTTCCGGCGCGCCGCGTGTGCGGGTATCTTGAACGCAACTTCAACGATTCCCGATGCCATCATGTGCCAGCTCCTCGGATTGAACAGCAGCGTACCCGCCGGACTGGGCCCGTTCTTCGACGTGTTCGCGGAACGGGGCGGCCGTACCGACGAGCACAAGGATGGCTGGGGCATCGCCTTCCACAGCGGCAAGCGCTGCCGGTTGTACACGGATCACCGCGCCGCCATCGATTCGCCGCTGGCAGCCCGCATCCGCCGCCGTCCGCTACGCGCCCGCAACATCCTGGCCCATATCCGCAAGGCCACGCAGGGCCGCATCGCGATCGAGAACGTGCACCCGTTCGCCCGCCGCCTGTGGGGCCGCACCTGGTGCTTCGCGCACAATGGCGACCTGAAGGAATTCGCCCCCGTGCCGGGCCGCTTCGCGCCGCAGGGCGATACCGACAGCGAGGCGGCGTTCTGCCTGCTGCTGTCGAACCTGGCCGCCCGCTTCCCGGACGGCGAACCGGCGGCCGGCACGCTGCGCGACGCGCTGGCCGACGTGGCGGCGGGGATTGCCGCGCACGGCACGTTCAATTTCATCCTGTCGAATGGCGAGACGCTGTTCGCCCACTGCTCCACGCACCTGCACTACCGGCTCGACGAAGGCCGCGCGATGATCGCGACGCAGCCGGTCGATGCGCGGGAAGGCTGGGTCGCGTTCGCGTCCGGAGAGTTGAAGGCGTTTGGGAGTGGCACGCTGCATCCATGATGTTGCAGCGGGACCCGCATTGGTGATATTGCAGCGCAACCCTGCATCCTGATTTCCAGCGCCAGCCTGCATCCTTGCGGATGCAGCTACGCCGAATTGCAGTTGCAGAAACGCTTGCGCGCATCGGGCTGGGCGCCCTGCACCAGCGGTTTCCAGAACAAAATCGTTTCCACGCCGTACGGCGAACGCACATTGCCGTCTCGCCGGTAGCCGCTTGCCTCGAAGAAGCGTTCGGCAGTCGCCGTGCTGTGCAGGTACAGCGCCTTCATGCCCGCCGCCAGCGCACGCTCTTCCATCTGCCGCAGCAGCGCGCTGCCGGCGCCCTGCCGCTGCGCTTCCGGCAACAGGTAGCACAGCGCCAGCTTGCCCGCACCGGTCAGCAGAGACACGCCAACGACGGCGCCGTCCTGTATCGCCAGCAGGGAGTAATTGGTGGGCGATTCGAACCACGACGCCACCATGCCCGGATGCTTGTTGCCCAGCCAGGCCGCGAGGATGTCCGGATCGTTGCGATGGTCGAGCACGCAGCACTCGGCGATCGAACGGCGCAAAACCTGGCAGACGGCGGCGGCATCGGGAGGGACGGCGGGACGGATCTCGAAACTCATGGACAGTCGTGAAAAACAGCGCAGTGCGGTTGGCTCATTAGGCGGACTATACACCAGTCAGCAGGAAGCCGCCGGCAGCAAGCGCGCGCGGCGAATCTAAGCAAATTACGAAAATATAGTTTCCGTTGGGGCGGCATTTGACGGACCATGCATATCTGTTTTCTTACACGAGCACACCATGCCAAATAAAAAAATCGCATTTAGCGCAGTTTTCAGCAATACCCGCAGGCTGCTGCTGGCCGGCGTTGCCGCTTCGGCCTTGGCCGCCGCGCCGGCCCACGCGGCCGACGTCACGCTGCTGAACGTGTCGTACGACGTGGCGCGCGAGCTGTACAAGGACATCAACCCCGTCTTCGAAGCCCAGTTCAAGAAGCAGACCGGCAAGAGCATCGAAGTGAAGCAGTCGCACGGCGGCTCCTCGAAGCAGGCGCGCTCGGTGGCGGACGGCCTGGAAGCCTCGGTCGTCACGATGAACCAGGCCAATGACATCGACATGCTGTCCGACCGCGGCCTCGTCGTGAAGGATTGGGCCAAGCGCTTCCCGAACAATGCGGCGCCGATGTACTCGACGATGGTCTACCTGGTCCGCAAGGGCAACCCGAAGGGCATCAAGGACTGGGCCGACCTGGCCAAGCCGGGTGTCAAGGTCGTCATCCCGAATCCGAAGACCGCCGGTAACGGCCGCTACACCTACCTGGCCGCCTGGGGCTCGGTGCTGCAGAACGGCGGCAACGATGCGCAGGCGCGCGACCTGGTGACGAAGATCTTCCGCAACGTGCCGGTGCTGGACGGCGGCGGCCGTGCCGCCACCACCACGTTCACGCAGCGCCAGATCGGCGACGTGCTGGTGACGTTCGAGAACGAGGTGAACCTGGTGCGCGCCGAAATGGGCAGCAACTTCGACATCGTCTACCCTTCCGTGTCGATCCTGGCCGAATCGCCCGTCGCGGTGGTCGACAAGGTGGTCGACAAGCGCGGCATCCGCAAGGAAGCCACCGCCTACCTGAACTTCCTGTATTCGGACGCCGGCCAGGAAATCATCGCCAAGCACTACCTGCGTCCCCGCTCGCCCGCGGTGCTGAAGAAGTACGCGGCACAGTTCAAGGAGATCAAGCTGTTCACGGTGGACGACGTGTTCGGCGGCTGGCGCGCGGCGCAGAAACGCCACTTCGACGACGGCGGCGAGTTCGACAAGATCTACGCGAGCAAATAATCCACACAAGCAGCAGGGCAAGCAGTAATACCCCGTCAGTTTCGGGAAAAGGGACCGCAACGGTCCCTTATTTGTCATGATTCGTCCCGCACGGCTGACATAGTCTGGACTGGGCCTTGGCGCGCATGCTATCTTTCCGCCTCCTGGACATTGCTCCATAGCACTGTCCCGTCCGCTCGCCCACTCCACGCAT
Organism: Pseudoduganella sp. jia 9; assembly: GCF_055502615.1. NCBI lineage: Bacteria > Pseudomonadati > Pseudomonadota > Betaproteobacteria > Burkholderiales > Oxalobacteraceae > Pseudoduganella > Pseudoduganella sp. jia 9. Next base: position 187,150 of record NZ_JBUPWE010000013.1, read on the forward strand.
AATAATGATCAAGAAACTCGCAGCCGCCCTGCTGCTGTCCGCCTCCGCTGCCGCGCTTGCCGTGCCGCTCGGTTCGCAATCCGTGCTCGTCGTCGACGACGCCGGCAAAATCATCGTCGAAAAGAATGCCGGCGCCGTCGTGCCGATCGCGTCGCTGACCAAGCTGATGACCGCGATGGTCGTGCTCGATTCCAAGCTCGACATGGAAGAACAGATCAGCATCGACCGGCAGGACGTCGATACACTGAAGCACAGCACCTCGCGCGTCCCGGTCGGCGCCACGCTGTCCCGTGCGGACGTGCTGCACCTGGCCCTGATGTCGTCCGACAACCGCGCCGCCGCCTCGCTGGCGCGCACCTTCCCCGGCGGCCCGACGGCGTTCAAGGCTGCCGTCAACGCCAAGATCCGCGCGCTGGGCATGACGCGCACGCGCATCGACGAACCCACCGGCCTGTCGCCGAACAATATGTCGACCGCCGAAGACCTCGTGAAAATGGCGGCCGCCGCGGCGCGCTACCCGACCATCACGCGCATGACGACCGACAAGAGCGACATCATGCAGATCAAGGGCCGCCAGGTCGAATACCACAACACCAATCGCCTGGTCGGCGCGAAAGGCTGGGACATCGGCCTGTCGAAGACCGGCTACACGGAAGAGGCGGGCCGCTGCCTGATCATGCGCATCAATGCCGCCGGCAGGAACGCGACGATGGTGCTGCTGAACGCCAGCGGCTCCTCGGCACGCATATCGGACGCGCTGAACATCCGCCGCATGATGACCGGCCAGGACGAACCGCGCGTGATGAAGGCAGCGGCCAAGGCGCGCAAGGCCGCCAGGGGCAGCAACGTGCGCAAGAAGGCCATTGTCAGCAAGAAGAAAAAGAAACCGGTGCGGCGCCGGGCGTCATAGGCGCACGGTCCCCCGGCAAAGCCGGCCTTGCGCCGGCTTTTTTGCGTCCCGTGCCAGCGGCCGGGTCATCAAGCGGTCACGCGAGCACCCTAGAATTCGGCGCTCTCATCAACCCTTGCATGACTGACATCGACACGCATGAGCAAAATCTCCCGCCCGCCCGAACCCGAAGACTTCGGTACCAACCAGTCCGGCAACCCGTATTTCGGCGACATCGTCCAGGCGCGCCTGTCACGCCGCGCCATCCTCACCGGCGGCCTCAGCACGGTAGCGCTGGCACTGTTCGGCTGCGGCGGCAGCGACGATCCCGCCCCCGCCACCACCGCGCCGGTCACGCCGGCGCCCGCCGAACCGGGGCTGCCGGCCAACACACTGAACTTCGAGAGCGTGAAACGCACGCCGATGATGGCCGGCGACGACCTGGTCGTGCCGCCCGGCTACCGCTGGACCGCCGTGACGAAACAGGGCGACCCGATCGGCAGCAGGCTCGGCGCACCGGTGTTCCGCACCAGCGCCGCACGCCGCTTCGACACCACGGGGGCCGAAGCGGAACTGCAGTTCGGCGACAACCACGACGGCATGGCGTACTTCCCGCTGCCCTACGGCTCGAAGAGCAGCGACCGCGGCCTGCTGGCCATCAACCACGAGGCGGCGCGCGCCAACGTCATCAGCGGCTTCCGCTTCACCGGCGTGAATGCCGCGACGGACCCTGCCACGCTGGACCCGGCCGGCGAGACGGCGATGAACCCGGACGTGGTGCGCAAGCAGAAGGCCTACCACGGCGTCTCCGTGGCCGAGGTCTACCGCGACGCCGCCGGCCAGTGGCAGGTGCAGCGCGATTCGGCGTACGCCCGCAAGGTGCATGCCGATACCTGGATCGCGATCGGCGGCCCGGCACGCGGCCATGCCGCGCTGCGCACGGGCGGCGATCCTTCCGGCGAACAGGTGCGGGGCACGCTGGGCAATTGCGGCAGCGGCGCCACGCCATGGGGAACCTACCTCACGTGCGAAGAGGACTGCCACAAGAACTACTTCGCCACGCGCGAACTGCCGGCCGACGATGCGCGCTTCCAGGACCCGAAATGGGCGCGCTACAACATCGTCAGCGGCTATGTGCGCGACTACACCTGGCACTTCGTCGACCGGCGCTTCGACCTGGCCGCCGAACCGAACGAGACCAACCGTTTCGGCTGGGTCGTCGAGATCGACCCCTACGATCCCACCTGGCAGCCGGTCAAGCGCACGGCGCTGGGCCGCTTCGCGCACGAGAACGTGGCGCACCTGGTGAACGCCGACAAGCGCGTGGCCTTCTACATGGGCGATGACCAGGGCTTCGACTACATCTACAAGTTCGTGACCGCGAAGGCGATGGACCCGGACAACCGCACCGCCAACCGCGGCCTGCTCGACGACGGCACGCTGTACGTGGCGAAGTTCGGCGAGGATGGCAGCGGCGAATGGCTGCCGCTGGTGCACGGCCAGAACGGCCTGACCGCGGAAAACGGCTTTGCAGACCAGGCCTCGGTACTGATCTGGGCGCGCCTGGCGGCGGACAGGGTCGGCGCCACGCAGATGGACCGGCCGGAATGGCTGGCGTCCGATGCAAGCAGCGGCTGGGTCTATGCCACGCTGTCGAACAACACCAGCCGCGGCAGCGCGACCGCGCCGGGCAGCACCGCCGCCACGCCGCGCGCAGCGCAGCCGAAGAACGCGATGAACCCGCGCGACAAGAACCTGCATGGCCACATCATCCGCATGCGCGATGCAGGCGGCAATGTGACCGGCACCCGCTTCAGCTGGGAGATGGTGGTGCTGGCCGGTACCGGCACGGCCGACACGCCGGACCCGGCCAACCGCGGCACGATCAGGGGCGACGCCTTCAGCTCGCCGGACAGCGTGATGTTCGACGGCTGGCAGCGCCTGTGGATCGGCACCGATGCCGGCGATGCGCTGAAATCCTCGGACTGGAGCGGCGCCGGCACCGACTGGTCGGGCCTCGGCAACGACATGCTGCTGGCGATGGATACCCGCAGCGGCGAAGTGAAACGCTTCCTGATCGCGCCGGACGGCGCCGAAGTGTGCGGCGCGCAGATGACGGCCGACGGCCGCACGCTGTTCGTCAACATCCAGCACCCGGGCACCGAGCAGCCGCGCGACACGCCGATCACCGCCATGACCTGGCCGGACAAGGTGCCGGTCGCCGACGGCGGCATCGTGCGCTCCGCCACGGTGGCCATCACGCGCATCGATGGCGGCGTGATCGGCATCTGAGGTTCGATGCCCCGGTGCCGCGCAGCGGAGCTCAACCCAGTCGCCGGCGGCAGCGTTCCGGTGTCGGACACCGGCTCCTGGGTGTCTGACACCGGTTTCGGCGACGATCCATGCTGTTTGCGGGTCTTCGCCAACCTACCGCACCGCTTCCCCCACCAGCGTGACCGGCCCCAGCAATCCTGCCGGCTGCGGCGCGATCTTCGCCGTATCCTGCAGCTCGAAGCGGTTGCCGTAGCGCAGGCGCAGCAGCTTGAAGTCGGGCAGCTCGCGTCCGGCCAGCGCATTCACGCCCAGGTTCGCCACCTTCACCTCGATGTCGTTGTCGCCCGCCTTCAGGAACGGCGTCACGTCGAGCCGGTACGGCGGATGCCACAGCGTGCCGGCGCGCTGGCCGTTCACCGTCACGATCGCAACGTCGCGCAGGGCCGGCTCGTACATCGCCCGCATGCCTGAATGGTGCGCGTGCACGCCGCTGTCCGGCAACGGCGTGCCGGTGCCGAAGTCGAGCGACAGGCGCCTGCCGTCCAGCTGTCCGGCGCCGACGGCGAGCTTGCGGCTGTACACCGCCTGGCCCGAGAAATAGCGCGTTGCCTCGCTGTCGGTCCACGACACCAGCCGGTCCATCGCCACCGGCGGCCGGTCCGGGAAGCGCACCTGCCAGCCGGCCGACAGGTCGGCCAGCACGGCGGCGGCACCGGTCTTCGCTGCCGGCGCGGCGCCCGGCAGCGGCGCGTCGCTCATCACGTACACCACCGATTCGTACGGCGCCAGCTCCAGCGCCGGCGCGGCTGCCGACTGCGTCAGCCTGCCGCTATCGGGATCGAGCCGGGTCGCATGGCGGCGCGGCTGGCGGAATGCCAGGCTGGCCGATACCGGCTGGTTGCTGGTGTTGGCGATGAAATAGATGTCGGCATCGGCCAGCTTGCGGCGCACGAAGCTGACACGGTTATGTGCCTCGCTCAGTTGCACGTCGCCCGGCAGCACGGCCTGCAGCGCGCGGCCCAGTTCCAGGTCGGTGCCGATCTTCGTCACGCCGCGCCGCCCGAACAGCGCGGCCGATGCGCGTTTCACCTCGGCGGTGATGCGCTGCGCATCCCTGAAGCCCGGCGCCAGCGACGGCGTGGCGCCGATCGCGATGATCCTGCCACCGCCTTTCACGTACGCATCCAGTTTCGCCAGCACCTCGGGCGCCAGCCGCGTGACGTTCGGCATCACCAGCACCGGGTAGCGCGCGAGCCCGACGCGCAGCACGGCTTCCGGATCGACATAATCGAGGTTGTGGCCGCTGTCCATGATCTGCTGGACCAGTTCCGGCTTGATGAACTTCGGCATCTCGGCCGACAGCGACGTCTTGCCCGGCCGGTTGACCGCATACACGTCGTCGTTCGGCAGCAGCACGGCCACCTGGTTGGCGGGCGCGCCCTGGCGCAGCAGGTAACTGACCCGGGCCAGGTAGCGGGACACTTCCGGCATCGCCACGTACCACGGCTGGTGGTGGTTGAACACGGCGGCGGCGTACAGCTGGTAGCCGGGTTCCGGCGCGTTCGGCGGCGTGTAGGGCCAGCCGTGGCCGATGATCTGGGTAACACCCTGCACGAACATGCGGTCGGCCTCGGCCTTCATGTCCAGCGGGCTGGCCGTGTGCGCGGGCGAGCGCAGCCAGGTCCACGTTTCGGCCGACACCACCGGCTTGCCGTACAGGTGCGCGGCGGACGACGCCAGCCGCGTGAACGAAAACTGCCGGTACTGCGCGCCCTCGCCCTCGAACAGGTCCTGGTGGCGGAAGCTCGACAGCGATGCCGGCGGTTCGCCGTAGGTCTGCGAGCGGAACCGCGTGCCGTGCCGGTGCGCCCAGTCCGTCACGGGCTTCAGGTAGTTGTCCTCCACCAGTTCGGTCTGCGTGAGCGCCCAGTCGTGCCGCAGCGCGGGCGCGTCGGCGCCCTGGCCTGAAAACACCAGCGGCAGGTAAGGCCGCAGGTCGTAGCCGCGGCGGCGCTCGAACTGTTCGAGGAAATCGCCGGTCCAGTCGGTGCCGTAGCTCTCCAGGCTGTCCGAGAAGATCGCGTAAGGCGGCTGGTCGCCGAACGCCTTCAGCAGCGGTTCGCCGACGTTCTTCAGGTGGTTGTCGATGGCGCGGCGGCTCATGTGATCGAGCACGAAACCTTCGCCGCCCACCGACGGCCGCTTGACCTGCATGCCGGAACGGCTGGCGATGTAGTACACCGCCACGCGCGGCGCGGCGGCCGGGGCCACGGTGCCGCGGCCGTCCGGCGCGTCGGCCAGCGAGGCCGCCGGCAGCGCCTGCAGCCGCGTCGCATCGTATTCTTTCGCCGTGCCGCCGCCGATGAACGCGGCTTCGATCTTCTCGCCTTCGGACACCACCGGCAGCCGGTAGCTGGATGCGCCCGCCGGCACCTCGACCGCCACCACGCGCATCTTGCCGATCGCGTCGCCGATGCCGATGTGCGGGCCGCCGAACGGCCAGCCGCTGCCCAGCGTGAGGTCCACGCGCAGGCCAGCCGCGCGCCCCTTTTCGTTGGCGAAGCGCAGCGCGTCGAGATGTTCCGGCGACAGGAACGGCAGGTTCTTCACGCCGCGCGACGGGTCGTCGAGCGCCATCGGATACACGGCCTGGATCTCCACGCCGCCGATGCCGCCCTCCTTCATCCGCTCGATTTCCAGGGCCAGCTGGTTCTTCTCGACGGCGGGGCCGAACCACCACCAGCGCATCATCGGCCGGGCGTCGGCGGGCGGCGTGGCCAGGTGTTTCGCCACGTCGCCGATACGCTGGAACACGGTCGGGTCATGCGGCGCCGCGTGGGCCAGGCCGGCACACAGCGTGGCCGAAAGCGCGGCGGCCATGGCGCTCCGGCGCAACCGGCCGGGTGAAGCCGCCCGTGGCACGGTTGCGGGGGATCGGTGGACGTGGCGCTGGGGCATGAAGGTCTCCTGTTCTGGTTCGCGGCGGCGGGACATGGCCGCCGGCAGTAATGATGATGACCTTGCGCCGATTTTCCTATGCGCACGTGTCGTTTACGCCGGAATACTCAGCCGATTGATCGTTTGCGCGGCGCCGCGAGCGTGCGACTTCCGGTGGCAAGAACTGCGATACTCCACGGTCCACCAACCCTGTCGGGAGCACAGCATGGAAGCTCAAGAGGTTCACCGCGGCCGCCTGATCGACCACGTCCAGCTGGTCGTCAAAGACCTGGCGGCGTCGCGGAAGTTTTATACGGCGATTTTCGGCGCACTGGATATTCCCATCGGCGGCAGCGCCGATGATTATTTCTGGGTGGACGAGCTGTTCGTGTCCGCGCAGGACAGCGAGACCGCGCAGGGCCAGCTGACGGGCCGCCATCACCTGGCGTTCCAGGCGCGCGACCGCGCCATGGTCGACGCCTTCTACCGGGCCGCGCTCGACGGCGGCGGCCAGGACCACGGCGCGCCGGGCGAAAGGCCCTACCATCCCGGCTACTACGCCGCCTTCGTCATCGACCCGGACGGCAACAACATCGAAGCCGTCTTCCACGGCGAATCGAAGCGCAGCGCGCCGTCGGTACTTATCACGTGGTGATGGCGCCGCCGCTGCCGCAATGACAAAGGGCGCCGCGGCGCCCTTTGTCATGGAAGATGAAGCGACCGGTTACCGCGCGCGGCGGCGCGCCGCGAACGCCAGCACGGACATCCCGCCGAGCAGCATGCCGTAAGTGGCCGGTTCGGACACCGGACTGGCGACATTGAAATCGCCGCCGTAGGAAGCAAACGCCGCCACGCCTGGCACCGCCTTGACGGTGCCATTGATGACCAGCGTCAGCGGACCTGTCACATTGACACCGTCGAGCGAAATAATTGAGCGGCCGAACATCGGATAGAACGTCACATCCAGCGCCACGCCATTCAGCGTGGCGCTGGTGAAGACCATCTGGCCGAGGTTCGTCGCCGTACTGGTCAGCGTACCGTCCACGATGCTGGTCGCGGCCGTGTAATCGGAGAACGTGAACGTATCGCTGAAGTCGCCCGCGCCGTGCCGGCTACCGACCTCATGCGTCGACCAGGTGTATGGGCCACCCACCAGGCCGATATCGAACGTCTCGGCCATCGCGCTGCCGAAAGTGCCGGACAGGGCGGCGGCCAAAACCAGGGAATGCAGTTTCATATCTTGATCTTCTTAAATAATAATTGCTATACGTATAAGTTAAGCAAAATTTAAGGGATTGTCAATGAAACTTGCAATTATTTAATTATCCATGGCGCAAGACAACACGCCCAACGGTGCCGGAACGCCTTACTCGAACCAGCTGAAACCGTCGCGCGCCAGCAGCGCGAACGATTCGGACGGGCCCCAGGTACCGGCCGCGTACGAGCGCGGCTTTTCGTTCAGCGTGCCCCAGCCCTCGATGATCGGATCGGCCCATTCCCACGCCGCTTCCAGCTCGTCGCGGCGCATGAAGTGGGTCAGGCGGCCGCGCACCACGTCGATCAGCAGGCGTTCATAGGCTTCGGCGCGGCGCTGCGTGAAAGCGGAATGCAGGTCGAGATTCAGCGCCACCTGCTGCATGTGCATGCCGCTGCCGGGCTGCTTGGCCATCACCTGCAGCTTGATCGCCTCTTCCGGCTGCAGTTCGATCACCAGCCGGTTGGCGACGCCATCGGTACTTTCCGGGAACAGCGGGAACGGCGGATTGGCGAATTCGATGACGATCTTCGACGAGCGGCGCTCCATGCGCTTGCCGGTGCGCAGGTAGAACGGCACTTTCGACCAGCGCCACGTGTCCACGTAGGTGCGCAGCGCTACAAAGGTTTCGGTGCCGCTGTCCGGCGGCACGTTCTTCTCTTCCAGGTAGCCCGGCACGGCCTGGTTGCCGCTGGCGCCCCGCACATACTGGCCGCGCACCGTGTCGCGCGCGATGGCGGCCAGGTTGAAGCGGCGCAGCGAGCGCAGCACCTTGAGCTTCTCGTCGCGCACCGCATCCGGCGCCAGCGACGCCGGCGGCTCCATGGCGACGATGCACAGCAGTTGCAGCAGGTGGTTCTGCACCATGTCGCGCATCGCGCCGGTGCCGTCGTAGAAGCCGGCGCGGCTGCCGACGCCCACTTCCTCGGCCACCGTAATCTGCACGCTCGAGATGTTCGGCGCGCGCCACAGCGGTTCCAGGATCGAATTGCCGAAGCGCAGCACCATCAGGTTCTGCACCGTTTCCTTGCCCAGGTAATGGTCGATGCGGTAGATCTGCGATTCGGCGAAGTGCTTGCCGACCGCCTCGTTGATTTCCACCGCCGACGCCAGGTCGCTGCCGAGCGGCTTTTCCAGCACCACGCGGGCATTGGCATCGACCAGGCCGGCGGCGGAGAGCTTTTCGCAGATCGTCGTGAACAGCGATGGCGCGGTGGACAGATAGAACACCCGCACGGCACCTTCGCGCGACGCCTTCGCCAGCGCGGCCAGGTCGTCCTGCTGCACGTCGACCCGGACGAACTCCAGCCGGTGCAGGAAGCTGCGCCAGGCGTCGTCGGCGAAGTTGCCTTCCGAAATGAAGCTGCGCGAATGTTCCTCGACGAACGCCAGGTAGGCCTCGCGGTTGAAATCCTGGCGCCCGGTGGAAATGATGCGGGTCGCCTGGGGCAGGTTGCCGTGCAGGTGGGCCATGTACAGCGCCGGCAGCAGCTTGCGCATGGCAAGGTCGCCCATGCCCCCGAAGATGATCATGTCGAGTGGCAGGCTGGTATCTGGTTGTGCGGACGAGGTCATATCGATCGGTTTAGTTAATCAAGGGACAGGTTTGAAAACCTTGCAATGGTATCCGACTCTGCCTCCAGCTGCCTAACCCGCTGCGTTGTGTTCCAGCCTGCGCTCCAGTCTACGTCCCGGCTACGTACCCAGCGCCTGCCGCAATCCGCTGGCGCGCTGGGTGCGCCCGGCGATGGCCTGGTCGAATACGGCGGCGTTCGGCGACACCAGCGTGAAGAACTCGCGGGCGCGCGTGATGCCTGTATAGACGAGTTCCCGCGCCAGCACGGCGTTCGCCTGCGGCGGCAGCACCATCGCCGTGTGCAGGAACTCGGAGCCCTGCGATTTGTGGACCGTCATCGCAAACGCCGTTTCCACGTGGCGCAGCCTGGTCGCCAGCACGCTGCGCACCGCCGCGCCGTCCGAGAACCAGACCCGCAGCGAATCGGGGCGCTGCGGGTCGGGCAGGGTCAGGCCGATGTCGCCGTTGTAGACGCCCGTCCCGTAGTCATTGCGGGTCACCATCACGGGGCGGCCCACGTACCATTCGCCGCGCCGGCGGATCAGCCTTGCGCTCTCCAGCTTGGCCTCGATCGCCTCGTTCAGGCCGGCCACGCCCCATTCGCCTTCGCGCACCGCGCACAGCAGCCGGAACTGCTCGAAGCGCCGCAGCACGTCACCCACCCAGCCTTCGTAATCGGTGCCGGCGCCCGTCCCTTCCTGCACGCGCTCCAGGTAGTCGCGGTAGCCGGCGCCGGCGCCGGGGCGCCCGCCCACCGCGAGCGCCAGCACGTCGCCGGGCCGGGCGCCCTCGATCCATTGCAGCTTGCCGTCGCTGTCGCCGCGCAGCACGTCGCGGGCCGCTTCGGCATCGCCATGGTTGACGGCAAGCGCCAGCTTGCCGATCGGGCCGCCGAAGCGCCGGCTCTGGCGCAGCATCACGATACGCTGCGCCAGCGGGCCGCCATCGCGCTCGCAGAACGCCGGCGGGATCGTCTCGCCGGCGGCGGCCAGCACGTAGTCGCGGGTGGCGGCATCGTAGTTGCCGCTTTCGGCCTGTGCGCACAGGTCGCCCAGCACGGCGCCGGCCTCGACGGAAGCGAGCTGGTCCTTGTCGCCCAGCAGCACCAGCCGGGCATGTGGCGGCAGCGCCGCCAGCAAGGCAGCCATCATTTCCAGGTGCACCATCGACGCCTCGTCGACGATCAGCACGTCCACCTCCAGCGGATTGCCGGCATGGTGGGCGAAGCTGCGCGTGTCCGGGCGCGCACCCAGCAGGCTGTGCAGGGTGCGCGCGCCGCCCATCCGTGCCGCCAGCTCGCGCAGCGGCAGTGCGTCGTCCAGCTTGCCGGCCAGCTCGTCCAGCGCCGTGTCGATCGACTGTTTCAGGCGCGCGGCGGCCTTGCCGGTCGGCGCGGCCAGCGCGATCCGCAAGGCTGGCGCAGCGGCGCCGGCGGTCGCGAACAGCAGCGCCAGCAGCCGCGCTACCGTGTAGGTCTTGCCCGTCCCGGGCCCGCCGGTGATCACGGCCAGCTGGCCGCGCAGCGCGACGGCGCAGGCGATTTTCTGCCAGTCCGGCCCGCCCTCGCGCACCGGGTGGTGGAACAGCTTGTCGAGCCAGCCGCGCACCACCCCGGTATCGACTTGCGTGTTGGCCGCACCGGCCCCGTCGGGGGTGGCGGCGCGCGAACGTACCGAGGCCGCCACGGTCGACTCGTCACGCCAGTAGCGGCGCAGGTACAGGCGCTCGCCATCGAGCACCAGCGGCTGGTTGAAGTCGAGATCGCCCACCGGCCAGACCGGCTCGCAGCCTTGCAGCGCGGCGCGCCAGGCGTCGACGTTCTTCGGCAGCGCGCGGGCTTCCTTCGCGGCGGCAGCCCGCAAGGATGCCCACTCGCCATCGAGCCAGCCCAGTTGCGGCGACGGGTCGCCGGCCAGGTCGGCCAGCACCAGGCAGCTGTGGCCGCGCCCTTCAAGCTCGGACAGCAGCACGCACGCCAGCAGCAGCGGCGGCGGCGTGTGACCCAGCGTGGCCACGAAGCGGGCAAACGCGCCTGCCAGCCGGCGCAGCTTGCCGTTGTCGGTCAGCGCGTCGATCGCATCGAACAGCGCCTGGTGCGCAGGGTCGAACTTCGGGTCAGTCATCGGTATTTCCTTCTCCTGCACGGCGCAGCAGGTCGTCCAGTTCTTCCAGCAATTTCGGGTCGGGTTCCAGTACGTGGCAGCCGCGCGTCGCCGCGTTGCCGATGCCGCGCAGGAAGAAGAACACCGCGCCGCCCAGCTGTGCGGCCGGATCGTAGGCATCGCCCAGGCGGCTCGCCAGCAGGCGATGCAGCGCCAGCAGGTAGATCGCGCCCTGCACGTCGTAGCGGTGCTCGGCCATGCCCTGCGCCAGGGCCCTGGCGTGATACGCGGCATCGTTGCCGCCCAGCGCATTCGACTTGTAGTCCAGCACCCAGTAGCGCCCTTCATGCTCGAACACGAGGTCCGAGAATCCCTTCAGCATGCCGTGCAGCGCGCGCTGCGGCAATGCCGGACGGGGGATGCCGCGGAGCAGGTGGCGCCGGCACAGCGCATCGAGCGCGCCGGTGGCCAGGTGCTCGCTGGGGAACCAGAATTCCATCTCCGGCATCACGGTGCCGATGTCGCGCAAGGCGGCATCCAGTGGCGGCAGCGGCGTCGTCACCGCGGCACGCAACCAGGCCAGGGCGTCATCGAGCCGATGGCCCCAGCCGGCGCGCTCGATACGGCGGCCCATGCGCACCGCGCAGGCGGCATCGTCGATACAGTCGAAGCCTTCCTGCGCCAGCCATTCCAGCTGTTCGTGCAGGAAGTTGCCGGGCACGGAGCCGCGCGGGAAACGGTGCCAAGGCGCCTCGTCGACCCGGCCGGCGGCGACATCGCCGCCGTCGCCTTCCAGCAGCGTTTCCTCCAGCGCACGGCGCGGCGCGGCCTGCGTGCCGCGCGCCAGCGACGTGAAGCTGCCGACCGACCAGTTGCGCTCGAAGCGCGCCGCATACGGCCGCGGTTCCAGCAGCGGCGCGCGCTGCTCGACACGGTCGAGGCGGGTCACCCGCTCGGGGTGGCACAGCGAGGCGATGCCGATCGCGCCGCAATCGCCGGCCAGCTGGCGCCAGCGCTCCTGCAGGCTTTCCGCCGGCAGCGGCGCGCCGCCGGTCAGCAGGTAGCCCAGCGCGGATTCATGCAGCACGTTGCTGCCCTCCTTGCGGGCCGGCAGCGCGGCCACGCCCAGCCACAGGAAGTGGCGGGCACGGGTCAGCGCCACGTACAGCAGTCGCAGGTCTTCCTCGATGCGGGCCGCTTCCACGGCCGCCTGGGCCTCTTCGGACAATGCCATGTCGATGCGGCGCGTGCCTTCGCCATCGGTATATTCGAAGAAGCTGCGGTTGCGCTTGTCCACCTTGCGGGCGGTGACGGCGAACGGCAGGTACACCAGCGGGTACTCCAGCCCCTTCGACTTGTGCACGGTGACCACTTTCACCAGTTCGGCATCCGATTCCAGCCGCAGCACCTGCTCGTCGCCCGTCGCGCCCTCGCCTTCGACCTGTTCGGCCATCCAGCGGATCAGGGCCTGCTCGCCGTCGAGCTGGCGGCTGGCCGATTGCAGCAGTTCGGCCAGGTGCAGCAGGTTCGTCAGGCTGCGTTCGCCGCCCACGTTGCCGGGTGCCAGCAGCGCGGCCGGCAGGCCCAGTTCGTGGATGAAGCGGCGCAGCATCGCCAGCACGCCCTGCCGCTGCCAGACCGTGTGCAGGTTCTTCAACTGCTCGACACGCGCCTCCCACGCCAGTTCGTCGGACGACAGCCGGGCCAGCTCGGCCAGCGGGATGCCGGCCGTGCGGGTGGCGAACGCGGCCCGGGCCAGTGCGCCGTCGAGCGGGTTGGCCAGCGCCGCGAGCCAGCGCAGCACATCCTTCGCCTCGTCGGATTCCAGCACCGAATCCTTGTCGGACAGGTAGACGCTGGGCACGCGCCGCTGCTGCAGCGCGCGCCGGACCGCGGCGGCCTCCCTGCGGTCGCGCACCAGGATCGCGATATCGGCCGGCTCCAGCCGCCTGAAACCATCCGGGCCGGCGAAACCGGTGCCCGGATCGTTCAGCAATCCCACGATATGCTCGGCGCAGTGGTGGGCGAAGAAATCGCGGTAGCCGTCCGCCGTCAGGTCCGGCACTTCGCTGCACGACACGGTCAGGGCCTGCAGCTCGCCGTCCACGCCGACCAGCCGTTCGCCGCGCCCTTTCGCATCGACGGCGTCGAACGGCAGCGGATTGGTGGTGCCGCGCCGGAAGCGGAAGGCGCCCTGCGCGAAGCCGCTGCCGCCCGCGCCCTGTTCGGCGTGCAGGAAGATGCGGTTCACCGCTTCCACCACCTCGCGCGTGGAGCGGTAGTTCGTGCCGAGCTGGTAATGCCTGCCCTCGGTGGCGCGGCGCGCGGCCAGGTAGCTGTGGATATCGGCGCCGCGGAAGCCGTAGATCGACTGTTTCGGATCGCCGATCAGGAACAGGCCGCAGGCCGGATCGTTGTCGGCCACGCGGTACAGCAGGTCGAAGATGCGGTACTGCGACGGCGCGGTATCCTGGAACTCGTCGACCAGCGCGACCGGATACTGCTCGGTGATGCGCTGGCGCAGCGCCGCGCCATTGTCGCCTTCCAGCGCACGCTGCAGCCGCACCAGCATGTCGGCAAAGCCGAACTGCCGGTCGCGCGCCTTCAGTTCGGCCATGCGCGCGGCAATGATGCCGGCGGCGTGGCGGTGCAGCCGGTGCGGCAGCGGCTCGAGCGCCGCCAGCGCCTCCCGCAGCGTTTCAAGGGCCGCGAAATCGTCCGGGATATCGGTGCCGCTGCAGGCCTCGGCGATGCCGGAGGGCACCAGCCTGTTCCAGCCTCCTTTCAGGTCCAGGACCACCATGGCCGGGTCGCCGGCCCACGCACGCAAGGTCGAGAACCAGCCGTCCAGCCAGCGCGACTGGATCAGCTTGCCGTTCAGCTGCTTTGCCGCCTTCGCCCCTTCCAGCCACCGCGCCATGCGGTCGACCCGGTCCATCCAGCCTTCCTTCAGCGCCGCCAGCTGCTGTGCGCGTTCGCGCAGCGACCTGCCGATCAGCGCGCCCAGCGGTTCGGCCGACCGCCAGCCGTCATCGGCCCGTTTCACCAGTTCGCGCAGGCCGCGCTTGAGGCGCTCGACATCCGGCCAGCAATCGAGCAGCGCGCCCAATGCCGGCTCGCGCAGCGGATAGACCTGCTGGCGCCAGTAATCGTGCGCGGCGTCCTCGAACAGCGCCGCTTCGTCGCTGATCAGTTCCTCGTCGAACAGGCTGCCGCTGTCGAACGCATGTTCGCGCAGCATGCGCTGGCACCATGCGTCGATCGTGAAGATGGCCGCCTCGTCCATCGTCTCGGCGGCCAGCATCAGCCGGTGCGCGGCCTGCTGGCGCTGCGTCTCGTCCGGGTAGTCGGCCAGCAGGGCCGCCAGGTAGGGATCGCAATCGGCGAGCTGGCCGCGGAAGCAGCCGGCCGCCTCGACCAGCCGTTCGCGGATGCGGTTCGACAGTTCGCGCGTCGCCGCGCGGGTAAACGTCATCACCAGGATGTCGGCCGGCAGCAGCGGACGGCCGAAAGCGTCGGCGCCGCCGTGGCCCAGCACCAGGCGCAGGTACAGCGCGGCGATGGTCCACGTCTTGCCCGTGCCGGCGCTGGCCTCGATCAGCCGGCTGCCATGCAGCGGGAAGGTCATCGGTTCGAGCAGGCGGCTCATGCGGCACCTCCGTCGATCGGCTGCACTTCGACCGTCGCCAGCCACGCCACCAGCGGGCCGTACAACGCGTGCGCCGTCGCCGTGAAGCCAGGTTCCGCGGCCAGGTCGCCGTACTCGGGCCACAGCCGGTACAGGCAGGGGTCGTCCTTCTCGCCGCGGTACTCGAAGCCGTGTTCGTAGGTGCCACGCGGATCGCCGCCGGACACCAGCGCCAGCGCCGTCTTGCTGGCCACCGGCAGCGGCCCGTCCATGCCGCGGCGCCATAGCCCGACGACGTCGGCCAGCATGCCGCGTGCGGCGGCGCCGTCCATCGGCGGCATCGACAGCACGGCGTCGCGTGCCACCAGCAGGCCGGTGACGGGCACGCCCTGCGCCGCGGCGGCCAGCTGGCGCAGCCACGCGCCGATCAGCTTGTCGCCGCGCGGCTGGCCGGACTTGTCGAGCGCCTTCGACGACATCTGCGCCAGCCACACCTTGGCATCGCCGTCGGCGCGCAGGCCGTCGATCCAGTCTTCCAGGACCACGCCGTTCAGTTCCATGCTCACCGGCAGCCTGGGCGCCGCTTCCGGGTAGGCGCCGCGCAGCTGCAGCCAGGCGCGCCGCACCGGCAGCAGCGCCTCGATCAGGCCGTCGCGCACGCGATCGCCGATCACGCCGATCGGCAGCACGCCTTCGCGCTGCAGGCGGGCCGCCCGCCCCGCCAGGCTGGCGCGCACGTCATCCTCTTCCACGGCGCCATCGTCGTCGAGCATCTCATCTTCGAGGAAGTAGCGCTCCAGCGCATCGAGCACGAACGGTTCCTCGTCCTCGCCGACCAGCGCCGAATCGGCGAAGCGCACGCCGAGCCGCTGGCCGAAGAAGTACTTCACCGGCTGGCGCAGGAACGCCGCCAGGCCGGCCAGCTTCAGGCGGAAGCGCTCATCGAGCTCGAACGGCGCGAGTTCATGCTGTGCGCGTTCTTGCTGCGCCAATTCATGCTGTGCGGGTTCGTGCGGCGGCTGGCCGCCCGGCGCCGCCGCCGTTGTTCCCGGCGCGTGGGCCGAGCGCCATTCCGCCGCGTAGGTGAGCAGGCCGCCCTGTTCGAAGTAGCGCCGCGAGAACGGCTGCAGCGCGTGCTCGACCGTGCGTTCGTGCAGGTCGAGGTGCCAGCCGGCCTTCAGGTAATCGAGCAGCTGCGCCACCAGCACCGACGGCGGCTGTTCGCTGTTGTCGCGCGCGTTGCGGCCGCACCAGCTCACGTACAGCACGTCGCGCGCGGCCAGCACCGCTTCCAGCATCAGGTAGCGGTCGTCGTCGCGCCGCGAACGGTCGCCGGGGCGCGCCATGCCGGGCAGCGCCAGCAGGTCGAAATCGGCGCGGCTGGCGCGGCGCGGGAAATCGCCATCGTTCATGCCCAGCAGGCAGACCATCCGGAACGGCACGGCGCGCATCGGCATCAGCGTGCAGAAGGTGACGCCGCCGGACACGAACTGGTGCTCCAGCGAGGGTTCGTCCAGTGCGTCCAGCCACGCTTCGCGCAGCACCGACAGCGGCACCGGCTCGTCGAAGCCGGCGCCGTCGCAGGTTTCCAGCCATGCATTGAGCGTGGCATCGAGTTCGTTCATCGTCAGCCGGTCGGCTTCGTCGCGGGCATCGAAGAACGTGGCCAGCAGCGCACGCGCCTCCTCGCCCCATGCGGCCGGCGTGCGCGGCTGCGCCAGCCGTTCGCGCCAGTCCAGCAGGGCTTCGACCAGCTGGGCCAGCGATCCGGCCAGCGCGGCATCGAGTCCGCCCACCTCGCCGTACGGTTCGATGTCGCCGAAGGCGCCGCCCGCGCCGCTGGCATAGCCGAGCAGCATGCGGCGGATGCCGAAGATCCAGGCGTTCTGTTCTCCGGTGGGCTCCAGGCCCAGGCCGGCGCGGTGCGCGCGGTCCAGGCCCCAGCGCACGCCGGCGCCTTCGATCCAGCGGCCCAGGACCGGCAGGTCGTCGTCGGCCAGGCCGAAGCGCACCGCAAGCGCGGGCACGTCCAGCAGGTCGCGCACTTCGCTTTGCCGGCAGCGCTGCTGCGGCAGCCGCAGCAGCCACTCCAGCGCCACCAGCAGCGGGTTGACGCTGCGGTCGTTGACGTCGCCGATCTCGAACGGGATATGGCGCGGATCGCCCTTCCTGTACTGGCCGAACACGGCGTGGATGGCCGCCGTGAACACACCGATATCCGGCACCATCACGACGATGTCGCGCGGCCGCAGCGCCGGGTCGGCGGCGAAGCGCGCCAGCAGCTGGTCGTGCAGCACTTCCACTTCGCGCTGCACGCTGTGGGCGATGTGGAACACGATCGAGCGGTCGTCGCTGTCCGGCACCGGGAAATGGTGCTCGGACAGCGGCAGCATGTCGCGCACCGCGCCCTGCAGCTGCTCGAGCAGCGTGGCGCCGTCGCCGTCGCTGAACAGGTCCACGCGCAGGTGCCCGGCGTCGGCGCCGGAGGCTTCGTCGAATTCGTCCAGCATGCGCACGTAGTCGCGCCCCTGCCGGCCCCAGCTCGCCAGCAGCGGGTGGCTGTGGGCGTGCAGCGCCTCGATCGGCACCTGCGCCAGGTCGACGCCGTTGCGATGCGGATGGCGGCGCCGCGCGGCACGCAGCAGGTCGCGGCCATCGATGATGTCGCCCCAGTAGAAACGGCAGGGGTTCGGCACCGCCACGATCACCTGGGTGAACCGGGCCAGCGCGGCCAGGGCCTGCAGGGTCTGGTACGGCAAGGCGGAAACCCCGAACAGCACAACGCGACGGGGCAGCCGGCCGGCCGGCTGCGCGCCGCTGTCCACGGCGCGCAGGAATGCCGTGTGCACGCCGGCGCGGCCCAGCGTGCGCTCCTCTTCCGGCACGCTGGCGATGATGGCGCGCCACAGCGCGGCCTGCCAGCGCTGGCCTTCGGGCAGCGGGTAGTGCACGCCGCGCGGGCAGCACATCCGGTCGCGCCCCGCCGCCCAGTCTTCCAGCCAGTCGGCGCGGTAGACCTGGTACTGGTCGAACAGATCGGACAGCCGCTCGGCCAGTTGCAGCCGGCGTTCCTGGCAGCCCCCCTTGAGGAAATGGCGCAAGGGCTCGAACGCGTCGTCGCGCAGCAGCGCCGGCAGCAGGCGCATCAGCCGCCAGGTCAGCGGCCCCTTGTCGAAGGCCGCGATGCGCGGCACGCGGTCGCGGCCCAGCATTGCCCGGTAGGCTTCCCACAGGAAACGCGCCGGCAGTGCGACGCGGGTGGCGGCGCACACGCCGGCCTGTTCGGCCAGCGCGATCTTCAGCCATTCGGCCACGCCGTTCGACTGCACCAGCAGCACGTCCGTTTCAAGCGGGGCGAGCGGATTGGCGTGCAGCCATTGGAACACGGCGGCACGCAGCTGTTCGAGCTGGTTGCCGTGCAGGATCAGTAAGCCGGGAGCGATGCCAGTTGCCATGGTGTGTTCTTGGTCGTGGGAGCCACGCTATTATCGCCGATGCTCGGCGGCAATAGAGATTCCATTCTCATTCTTGCGGGACTATGCGTCGCTTCAGCCCGGCTGGTCGCCCAGTTCGCGCAGCAGCGGCTCCAGCTCCTCGTCGATAAAGCGCTGCAGCCGGTCCAGCATCGGCCCCATGTGGGCGACGATGCGCGCCGCGCCGGCCGGGTCGTCCTGCGGCTTCAGCCGTTCCAGCGCGATGCACAGTTCGGCAAAGGCAAGCGCCCCGACAGCGCGAGCGGAAGACTTGATCCGGTGGCCCAGTTCGGCCAGCCGCTTCAGGTCGCGCGCCGCCAGCGCCGCCTCGATCTCGACCAGGCCGTCGCGCCCGGACGACAGGAACATCACCGCGTACTTGCGCATCTTGTCGGGCCGGTTGCCGAAGGTCTGGCCCAGCACGCTCAAGTCGAACAGCGCCGGTTCCGGCGGCACGAAGGCCGGCACCAGGTCCGTGGCGCGGCGCGCCGGCGTGGCGGCGGAAGCACTGGCAGAAGCGTTCGAGGAAGCGCTGGAAGAAACGGCGCCGCCTGCCGGCCCATTGACCGCCGCGCCGCTGGCCGCCGACACGGTACGCACCTGCGCCGTGCGGCCATCCGCCACGCGCTGGCTCAGCCACTTCGACAGCGTGGCCAGCAGCAGGTTCGGCACGACCGGCTTGGTCAGGAAATCGTCCATGCCCGCTTCCTGGCAACGCGCCTGGTCCTCGCGGCCGGCGTTGGCCGTCATCGCGATCACCGGCAGGCCGGACAAGGTCGCATGGCTCCTGATCCTGCGGGTCGCCTCGTAGCCATCCATGACCGGCATCTGCACGTCCATCAGCACGCAGTCGAAATGGCCCTTCTGCAGCAGGTCGATGGCTTCCTGGCCGTTGTTGGCGATCACCACCGTGGCGCCGGCGCCCTCGATCAGTTCCTGGCCCACCTGCTGGCTGAACACATTGTCCTCGACCAGCAGGATGGCGGCCCCGCGCAGCGGCGCCAGCAGTTCCTCGCGCAGCGCCGTGTCGCTGGCGGCCGACGCCAGCTGCACGCCCTTCTCCAGCCGGGCGGTAAACCAGAACGTGCTGCCCTGCCCCGGCGTGCTTTCCACGCCCACGCTGCCCCCCATCAGTTCGGCGAGCTGCTGGCTGATCACCAGTCCCAGCCCGGTGCCGCCATACCTGCGCGTGGTGGACGTGTCGGCCTGGTGGAACGACTGGAACAGGCCGGCCACCTGGGCCGGCGTCATGCCGATGCCGTGGTCCTGCACCTCGAAGCGCACCGTTACCCGGTTGTCGCGCTCCTCGACCACGCGGGCGCGCAGGTAGATGCGGCCCTGTTCGGAAAACTTGATCGCATTGCTGGTGAAGTTGAGCAGTACCTGCTCCAGCCGCAGCGGGTCGCCGCGCAGCTGCGCCGGCACGTCGGGCCAGGTTTCAAACACCAGTTCCAGGCCACGCCGCGCCGCTGCCTCGCCCAGTAGCGTCGACACGTTGCCGAACAGCGCATCGAGCGGGAAATCGAGCATCTCGAGATCGAGCTTGCCGGCCTCGATCTTCGAGAAGTCGAGGATGTTGTTGATGATGCCCAGCAGGTGCTGGCCCGAATGGTAGATCTTCTGCAGGTAGTCGCGCTGCTTCGGGTCGGCCACGGATTTCAGCGCCAGGTGCGCCATGCCGATCACGCTGTTCATCGGCGTGCGGATCTCATGGCTCATATTGGACAGGAAGTCGCTTTTCGCGCGGCTGGCGGCCTGCGCCGCCTCCTTCAGCTCATGCAGCTCGGTCACGTCGGTGGACAATGCGATCACGGCCGGCCCGCGTTCCAGTTCGACGGCCGCCTTCACCGTCCACAGGTGCCGCGTATTGCCCTGTGCATCGACGAACTGCCCCTCGCTGCTGCGCTTGATGCCATCGGCCAGCACTTGCCGGTCTTCCAGCCAGTCGCGCGTGGCGGCGCGGTTGGGCAACAGCTCGCGGTCCATCCGGCCGACGATCTGCTCGACCGGGCGGCCCATCACCTGCGCCATGCGCGCGTTGACATAGATGAAGCGCCGCTCGCCATCCTTCATGTAGACATGCGCGTCCACGTTGTCGAGCACGCTGTCGAGCAGGCGGCGCTGTTCCTGCGCGTTGCGGCGCTGCGACGTCAGCATGAAGACGTAGCTGTACAACAGCATGGTGCCGGCAAACCCGGTGACCAGCGCGGCCAGCGGCAGATGGCGGTCGAAGCCGCTGATCATGTCGGCCTTGCGCGTGTAGAAACGGGCCTTCCACAGCGCGCCATTGAAATCGATCGGCAGTATGGCCACGAAGTAATCGTCGACCTCGCCCGGCAGGGTGCCCGGCGCATCCAGCGACCCCGTGTCGTTGTACAGCAGGCGGTCGTCGCTTTCGATCTGCAGGCGGCGCTGCTCCGCAGGGGTATTGCCGTCGGAGTACAGGACCAGGCGCACCTTGCGGTCCGCCAGCTCGTCGATCGCGCCCTGCACCAGCGCCGACACGGAAAAGCCGATGCCCACGGAACCCAGGTAGGCGGCCCGGCGGCTCGCCACGTCGTCGAGCGGCATGGCGCGCCGGTACACCGGCAGGCGCATGCCCAGGCCGATGTGCGGCACCGGCCCCTGCACCTTGACCGGCTGGCCCGATGCGCTGATCTGGCCGGTATCGCGCGACAGGTCCATGGCCCGCGCGATGGCCGGATGGGCGGTGATGTCGACACCCATTTTTTCCCGCAGCGGCGGTTCCAGCCACGCCAGCGGCGCGTAGCGGTCGCGCTGCCCCGGCGGGCGGATGTCGAAGCCGGGGTAGCCGGCCGGATCCACGCTGCGGTCGGCGCGCACGGTGGCCACGAATGCCGCGCGTTCGTCGGCACGCACGTCGGGCGCGAAATTGATCGTCTCGATCGCCGGGAAATAACGCTTCACGTCGAGGCTCTCCACGTATTGCCGGAATTGCAGGCGCGACAAGCCGTCGGAGGTGTTGAACAGCGCCACCAGCCCGCGCAGCACGTCCGAATATGCCTTGACGCTGGCGCTGATGCTGTACTGCGTGGCGCGCGCCGCGTTATCGAAGCGCACGCGCGCATTGTCCTGCACGGACTTGGCCGTGGCCGCATACAGCGTGAGCCCTACCGCGGCCGCCAGCAACAGCCCGATGCCCCCCTGCAGGGCCCGGGACGCCGCGGATGCCTTCCAGAATTCGCCGGTTTTGCGCATGAGTTTCATTAAGTACTTCTTGCAATACAGCAGCATACCTTGAAAGACCGTTCCAGTCATCGATGCGCTACACTCGACCGGATTCACCCAGCCTCCCGTCGCCATCTTGCACACCCCGCCCTCCCCGCCCACGCCGCCATTGCCGACGGGCCTGTCCGACGCACGAGTTGCCGCGATCGGGCAGGTGCAGGCCATCGCGCTGCAAGCTGGCTGGCGCGAGGCATCGCATGCCACGTCCAGCGCGGTCGCGATCGCCGGCAGCGGCCTGGCGGGCGACGTGCACGCGGATCACCTGTCGCCGCGCCAGGTATTGCTGGCGGGCGCCCCGGCCTATGCGCGGCACCACCTGCCGGCCCGCACGCTGCGCGAGAACCTGCTGCTCGATATCGATACCGCGGGCCTTGCGTCCGGCATGTTGCTGCGCGTGGGCCCGCAGGCCGTGCTGCGGCTCACGTTTGCCTGCGAAGCCTGCGGCTATCTCGATGCCCGCCAGCCGGGCGTGGCGGCCGCCATCGGCCGCGCCCGCGGCATGCTGGCGCGCGTGGTCCGCGGTGGCACCATCGCTGCTGGCGACCCGGTGGTTGTGCTGCCCCGGCGGCTACCCGCATGGGATGACGACTGGCGTGCCCGCGTGGCCGCGATCCTGGCGCAGGTACCGCCGGGCATGGTGGTGGAATACCGCCAGCTGGCACGGCTGGCCGGCGTGCAGCCGGTGTATTGCCGCACCTTCCCGCGCCTCGCGCGCAGCCTCGGCTTCGGCCACGCGGCCGTGGCGATGGCTGACCGGCCGGGCCTGCCGCGCTGGCAGGGTAACGAACTGTTCGAGGATGCTGGCAGCGCCCTCGGGTAACCCGGTTCCCGACTCGTTGCCGGGTCCCATAAGTCCGGCGACTTCCGGGGGCTACGGTAAAATCGGGCATGGTGCGATTCGCGCCATGTCACCGATCATGCAATGGAAGAGGTAATGGTATGGCCAAGAAAGAGGAACTGGACGAAGAAACGCTGGCGTTCATCCAGTGGTGTATCGAAGTGGAAGGATTCCTGGTGGCGGGCGGCGCCACCGTCCAGCAGGCGCAAGACCATATCGAGGAGCAGGTCGAGTGGTTCACCGATCAGTTCTACGACGGGCTGACGCCCGAGGAGGCCGCCAAGGAGGCGCTGGCCTGACGTGCGATTGCCGGGCCCGCGCCAACCCGGGACCGAGACCGGGACCGGTGCGGGAATCGTCCATCGCCCTCAGGGTACTTCCTTCGCCTTCACCTTCGCTTTCGGAATCTTCTTCGGATCCAGCTCGATCCACGTCGGCGCGTGGTCGCTGGGCTTTTCCCGCCCGCGCACGTCGCGGTCGACACCGGCGGCTTTCAATGCCGGCGCCAGCGAAGGGCTCAGCAGCAGGTGGTCGATCCGGATGCCGGCATCGCGGCCGAACGCATTGCGGAAGTAATCCCAGAACGTGTAGATCTTCTCGCCCGGGTAAAGCGTGCGCAGCGAATCGGTCCAGCCCTGCGCCATCAGCCGTTCGAACGCTTCACGTGTTTCGGGCCGGAACAGCGCATCGTCGAGCCAGCGCTCCGGCTTGTACACGTCGAGGTCGGTCGGGATCACGTTGTAGTCGCCGGCCATCACCACCGGCGCGCCGGTCGCCAGCAACTGCTCGCCGCGCAGGATCAGGCGCTCCATCCAGCTTAGCTTGTAGTCGAACTTGGGGCCGGGGGCCGGGTTGCCGTTCGGCAGATACAGGCCGGCAATCACGACATCGTTGACCACCGCCTCGATATAGCGGCTCTGCTCGTCCGAAGGGTCGCCCGCCAGGCCGCGTCCCACCTCCACCGGCTGGGTGCCGCGCGCCAGGATGGCCACGCCGTTCCAGCTTTTCTGGCCGTGCCAGATCACGCCATAGCCGGCCGCCTCGATGGCCGCGACTGGAAATTTTTCCTGCGGCGCCTTCAGCTCCTGCAGGCAGGCCACGTCCGGCTGCTTTTCTTCCAGCCATTGCAGCAGTGCCGGCAGGCGGGCACCGATGCCGTTGATGTTGAAGGTGGCGATGCGCATGGACACTCCGTAAAACGATTTTGAGGAGTTGCGATTGTGACAGTACGGCGCGACATTTGCCACACCCCTGCAGTACCCCAGGGCGCGGCGGCCATCGTGTAGAGTACGCCTTCCCGTAACCCCTTCCGCAGACAGGAGCCAGCATGAGTTCGCCCCACCCAGACATCCCCGAAGATCCGCACCAATGGCTGGAAGACGTCGGCGGCGAGCGGCAACTGACCTGGGTCCGGCAGCAGAACGACGTGGCGCTGGGCGAACTGGAGGCGCGGCCCCACTATCCCGCCCTTCACGAGCGGCTGAAAACCATCTTCAATTCGCACGAGCGCATCCCGTTCGTGCGCCAGCATGGACAGTTCCTGTACAACTTCTGGCGCGATGCCCAGCACGTGCGCGGCATCTGGCGCCGCACCACGCTGGACCAGTACCGGCTGCCTGAGCCGCAATGGGAAACCGTGCTGGACCTCGACAGGCTGGCCGCCGACGAGAACGAGAACTGGGTGTGGAGCGGCGTGTCGTCGCTGTACCCGCAAGGCGAGCGCTTCCTGCTGTCGCTGTCGCGCGGCGGCGGCGATGCGGTGGTGGTGCGCGAATGGGACATGCCGTCGCGCAGCTTCGTCGCCGATGGCTTCAACCTGCCGGAAGCCAAGACGGACATCGCGTGGATCGACGCCGACACGCTGTTCGTGGCCACCGATTTCGGCCCCGGCTCGATGACGTCCTCCGGCTATGCCCGCATCGTCAAGGAGTGGCGGCGCGGCACGCCGCTGGCCGCGGCACGCACCGTATACGAAGCGCTGCCGGACGACCTGGGCGTGGGTGCCTGGCGCGACTTCACGCCCGGCCATGCATTCCAGTTCGTGATGCGCCAGATCGGTTTCTACAGCAGCGAATTGTTCCTGCGCGAAGGCGACCGGCTGACCAGGGTCGCCAAGCCGGACGATGCCAGCGCCTACACGGTGCGCGACCAGCTGATCGTCGAACTGCGCTCGGAGTGGACCGTGGACGGCCAGTCCTATCCGCAGGGCGCGCTGCTGGCCACCGACTTCCGCCGCTTCATGGCGGGCGAACGCCGCTTCGACGTGCTGTTTGTGCCGACGCCGGAGACCTCGCTCGATGGCGTGTCGGCGACCCGCTCGGCCCTGCTGCTGAACGTGCTCGACAACGTGAAGAACCGCCTCGTCGAACTGCGCCACGCGGATGGCCGCTGGCAGCGGCGCGAAGTCGATGCGCCCGCCTTCGGCACACTGGAGGTGGCGCCGCTCGATGCGATCGCCTCCGACGACTACTTCCTGACCGTCACCGATTTCCTGACGCCGACCACGATGTACCTGGCCCATGCCGGCAGCGACGCCCGCACGGCACTGAAATCGCTGCCTGGCTTCTTCGACGCCAGCCCTTACGAGGTGCGGCAATTCCAGGCGCCGTCGAAAGACGGCACGCTGGTGCCCTACTTCGTTGTCCAGCGCAGGGATACGAAGGCCGATGGCGGCAATCCGACGGTGCTGTACGGCTACGGCGGCTTCGAGGTGTCGCTGAAACCGTTCTACAGCGGCGTCACCGGCGAGGCCTGGCTGAAGCATGGCGGCGTGTACGTGCTGGCCAATATCCGCGGCGGCGGCGAGTTCGGCCCGCGCTGGCACCAGGCGGCGCTGAAGGAACACCGCCAGCGCGCCTTCGACGACTTCATCGCCGTCGCGCAAGACCTGATCAAGCGCAGGATCACCAGCCCGCGCCACCTCGGCATCATGGGCGGCAGCAATGGCGGCCTGCTGGTGGGCGCCGCGCTGACGCAGCGGCCGGACCTGTTCAATGCGGTGGTCTGCCAGGTGCCGCTGCTCGACATGCGCCGCTACAGCAAGCTGCTGGCCGGCGCCTCGTGGATGGGAGAGTACGGCGACCCGGACGATCCGGCACAGTGGCAATACATCGCCGAATACTCGCCGTACCACAACGTCTTCCCGGACAAGCACTACCCGCGCGTGCTGTTCACCACGTCGACCCGCGACGACCGCGTGCATCCCGGCCATGCCCGCAAGATGGTGGCGAAGATGCGCGAACAGGGGCACGACGTGCTGTACTGGGAAAACACCGAGGGCGGCCATGCCGGCGCCGCAAACAACGACCAGCAGGCGAAGATGTGGGCGCTGACGTATGCGTTCCTGCTGGAGCAGCTGAGGTAGCGTCAACGGCCGGGGTGCGGCGAGCCTCCATGCGATCCACCGCACTGCAGCTGGACAATGTCCCAAGTCTCCGAAGCACGCTGCTGGCCGCCGGCCTTCTCGATACGCCGTAGCGCTGGAAGGCCGTGCTGATGAGCCATGACCAGGGCGGATTGCCGGTTTACCTGATGGCGAAACGAACGCTGACGGCAGGCTTGTTCGGCAGCGTGACCCGCGTCATCACCTTGTTGCCGGCTTCGAGCTTTACGTCATCTTTCGCTACCAGCGTATTGCCCGGGCCGGCAGCCAGCGTCGTTTCGGATTTTTGCGTGCCCTTCAGGACCGTCAGCGTGCCGGTGGCTCCCGCGGTTGTCACGGCCTCGCCATGGTCGTCGACATGGATCGTGACCTTGCCTTCCTTGTTGACCAGCTCGAACGACAGGTCGCCCGCGCTCTTGACGATGCCGCCGTGCTTGGCCGGGCTTTCGTGGGCGATTGCCGGTGCGCCGGCCGCCATTGCCAGGCCCAGGGCCATCATTGCTGCGAATTTCTTCATTATCTGCTCCATTGCGTTAAGTGATGCGGCGGGCTTTGGGCCCCGCCGCCGGACCCTTGAATCAATAGTTTTCCTCGCCGCTGCGTGCCAGTACGGCTTCCATCGGCTTCCTGCCCACCAGCCAGAAGATCAGTGGCGTCAGCAGCGAATCGAGCAGCGTCGAGCTGACCAGGCCGCCGAAGATCACCACCGCTACCGGGTGCAGGATTTCCTTGCCCGGTGCGTCGGCGGCCAGCAACAGCGGCACCAGCGCGAACGCCGCGACAAGTGCCGTCATCAGCACGGGCGTCAGCCGCTCCAGGGAGCCGCGCACGATCATCGGCCACCCGAAGCTCTCGCCCTCGAATTTGCAAAGGTTGATGTAGTGGCTGATCTTCAGGATGCCGTTGCGGGTGGCGATACCGGCCAGCGTGATAAACCCGACCATCGACGCGACCGACAGCGATACCCCGGCCAGCCACATCGCCACGACGCTGCCGACCAGGGCGAAGGGGATATTGGCCATGATCACGGCTGCCAGCACGGCCGAACGATAGCGTGTGTACAGCACCAGGAAGATCAGCACCAGCGACGCAAGCGACAGGCCGACGATCAGGCGCTGTGCCGCCTCCTGGGCCTGGAACTGGCCTTCGATGCTGATGAAATAGCCTCCTGGCAGTGGCGTGGCCGCGACAGCGCTGCGCACGTCGCCGATGATGCGCGACATGCTGGAGCCGTCCGTGTTTGCATACACCACGATACGGCGCCGGCCGTTCTCCCGGCCGATCTGGTTCGGACCATCGCTTTCCTCGACCGTGGCGATCGATGACAGCGGCAGCCGGCCCGCCGGTGTGTCCAGCATCACGCCCGCCAGGCCCTGCGGCGTACGCTGCGCATCGCCGAGCCGCACCACCAGGTCATGGCGGCGCGCGCCATCGATCACCTGCGTCACCCTGATGCCCTCGGACATCGCTTCGATCGAAGCAAGTACCTGCCCCGCCGACAGGCCGGCCTGCGCCGCCTTGCGGTAGTCGACGCGGATATTGATCTGCGGGATCAGCACCTGGCGCTCCACCGACAGATCGACCAGCCCCGGCACGCCAGCCAGGCGCGTACGCAGCGTTTCGGCCAGGCCGCGCAGCGTGTCGATGTCGTCGCCATAGATCTTCAGCGCGATCTGCGCACGCACGCCCGACAGCAGGTGATCGAGCCGGTGCGAGATCGGCTGGCCGATCGCCACCGATGCCGGGATCACGGACAGTTGCGAGCGGATCGCCGCCATGACCTGTTCGCGCGAGCGCTCCGACGGTTTCAGGTCCATGTCGATCTCGGACGAGTGCACGCCCTCGGCATGCTCGTCCAGTTCGGCGCGGCCCGTGCGGCGGCCCACCTTGATCACTTCCGGCACCTGCCCGATCAGGGTCTCGGCCAGCGCGCCCATCCGGTTTGCTTCTGCCAGCGACGTGCCAGGCGTAAATGTCATGCCCATCACCAGCGATCCTTCGTTGAACGCGGGCAGGAATGCGCGGGGGAAGAAAGGCACCGTCGCCACTGCGCCGGCCACGGCGATCACGGCAATGGCCAGCACGCCCCGTGCGCGCGGCAGCGACCAGTGCAGCAGCCGCTCGTCATGCCGCTTGAGCCAGCGTACCAGCGGGCTGTCGCCATGCCGCAGGCGCTTCATGCGGGGCAGCAGGTACATCGCCAGCACCGGCGTAATCGTCATCGACACCAGCATCGACGCCATGATCGACGTGATGTAGGCGATGCCCAGCGGCGCGAACAGCCGGCCCTCGATACCGGGCAAGGCAAACAGCGGCACGAACACGAGCACGACGATTACCGTGGCGTAGACGATGGCGGAACGGACCTCGACCGAGGCGTGCCAGATCGTCTCCAGCACGGAGCTGCCCTCCTGCCGCTGCCGCAGGCGGCGCAGGATGTTCTCGACATCGACCACGGCATCGTCCACCAGCTCGCCGATCGCGATCGCCAGGCCGCCCAGCGTCATCACGTTGATCGACTGCCCCAGCAAGTGGAACGCCAGTGCGGTCACGGCCAGCGACAGCGGAATCGCCACCAGCGAAATGATGGTGCTGCGTGCACTCAGCAGGAAAGCGAACAGGATGACCGCGACGAGGATCGCGCCGTCGCGCAGTGCCTCGACCACGTTGCCGATCGAAGATTCAATGAAATCGGCTTGCCGGAACAGGATCTCGGGTGCCGAGAGCCCGGCGGGCAGGCCCTGGTGCAGCTCGGCCAGCGCAGTCTCGATCTGGCGCGTGAGCTGCACCGTGTCGCCGGCGGGCTGCTTCTGGACGCTGACGATCACGGCCGGCCGACCGTTCATGCCCGCGTCTCCCCGCTTGAACGCGGGCGCGTAGCGCACCTGCGCCACCTGCTCGAGCAGCACCGGCGTACCGTTGCGATAGGCCACCGGCAAGCCGCGTACATCGTCGAGACGCGTGGTGCGGCCCAGGTTGCGGATCAGGTATTCACGACTGTTCAGGTCGATAAAACCGCCGCTGGTGTTCGACGCGAATCCCTGCAGCGCACTGGTCAGCTGGCCCAGCGTGATGCCGTATTGCGCCATGCGGGCCGTGTCGGGCTCGATGCGCAACTGGCGCACCTCGCCACCGATCGGAATCACTTGCGAGACGCCGGGAATCGACAGCAGGCGTGGCCGCAGGACGAAATCGGCGTACTCGCGCGCCTTCATCGGATCGGCCCTGGCCAGGTCGATGGGCAGCGCGATCAGCATGATCTCGCCCATGATCGATGACACCGGCCCCATCACCGGATTCACGCCGGCAGGCAGTTGTTCGCGCACCAGCGACAGCCGTTCGGCGACGAGCTGGCGGTTGCGGTAAACGTCGGTATCCCAGTCGAATTCCGCGTAGACGATCGACAGGCCGACACCGGACACGGAACGCACGCGCGTCACGCCGGGCATGCCGTTCAGGCTTGTTTCCAGCGGGAACGACACCAGCTGCTCCACTTCCTCGGGTGCCATGCCGCCGGCTTCGGTCAGCACGGTGACGACCGGCTTGTTCAGGTCCGGGAACACGTCGATCGGCGTGCGCTGGGCCGTGATCGCGCCATACACCATCAGCAGGACGGCGGCAGCCAGGACCAGCAGCCGGTTGTTCAGGCTGAAACGGACGATTGCATTGAACATGGCGTTACCGGATCTGGTTGATCAGCGAGGCACCGGAAACCACCACGCGGTTTTCCGCGGAAAGGCCACGGGTGACGACGATCGTGTGCGCATCGAGCGGGCGCGCTTCCACGGGCTGCGCGATGAAACGCATCGCTCCCGACTTGATCCACACCACCGGTTCGTTCGCCGGATTGCGGACCAGGGCCTCGGCCGGCAGGACGATGCCCTTGACTGTCGTGTTCAGCTTGGCCAGCACCGATACCGGCTGGCCCACCGCCAGCGGCAACGCCTTGCCGGTGGCGCGGAAGCTGATCGGCACGGCGCCGTCACGCAGGCTGCGCCCGCCGCCGATCAGGGCCAGCCTGGCATCGGGGGCGGCCGGCAGCGTTGCCGAGGCGATGCGCGATGCGAGCGTAACGTCGGGCGTGCTCGCCTCGACCAGTGTGCGCGCCGGATCGATGACCTCGAACAGCACGTCGCGGGCGTCGACGATCTGCCCGGCCAGCACCTGGGCACTGGCGATGATGCCGTCCGCCGGTGAGACGATGGCTTCGCTGCCGCGCACCGTGCCCGCTACCGCCTTCGCCCGCCCGACGATGCTGGCCAGTTCGGCGCGCGCGGCGTCGATCTCCTTCGCGGGCACGGTGCCTTCCAGGGACTCGAGCCGGGCGACCCGGCGCTCGGCCAGCACACGCATCGCACGCAGGTCGGCCAGGGTCGCTTCCTGGTTGCCGCGCTCGACCGCGCTTGCCACCGGTGCCAGCCGGGCCAGCACCTGGCCTTTGCGAACGGCCTGGCCTGCGGCCGGCAAGCCTCGCGGTCCCGGCGCGATGCGGCCGGCGAACGGCGCCTGCACGCGGCCGCCCGCATTCGGGTCGATGGTCACGCGCCCGTTCAGCTCGACCGTCAGCGGATGCTCGCCTTCCACCACCTTGACGGTACGAATCGCCATGCGGCGCTGGGCCAGCTTGGGGACGTTCACGCTGCCGTCGGGCAGGCGGGCCAGGCCGCTGGCGGACGTCGTTGCCTGCCCGTCCAGGTGTTCGCCGTTCGGGCCATGGGCGCCGGGAGATGCATGGACATGGTGCATGCCGAGCAGTCCAACAACGAGTGCGACCGAGAAGTGACGGAAGTTCATGCCCGCGCCTCCTTCGCGGCACGGCGCCTGGCGCGCACCATCAGCGCAGCCGGAATGGCGATCGCCGGCAAGGCACCGAGCCACCACCAGCGGCGCGCATGTCCGTGGCCGTGCTCATGGGCCGCGGCGACCGGCACTTCCAGCGTTCCTTCCAGCAGATCGCTCTCGCCATCGGCCGTGAACGTGAACAGCAGCGCATGCTTGCCGGGTACCGACAGCGCCTGCAGGAATTTCTCGTCGTCGATCGCATAGTCGCCGAGATCGGCATGGAATGTCGCGCGCGCCTTAAGGTTCCTGTATTCCACCTCGAGCGTTCCGCCGAGGACAGGTTCGTTGGTTTCGTATCGATCGATCATCACCGACAGCTCGCCGCCCGACAGGTGGCCGACCAGCTCGAACAGCTCGGTGAACGTTTCGACGCGCGGCACGCTGCCCTGCGTTGTCGCCGCGGCAGGGCCATCGAGGTGTTCGCCATTCGGCCCGTGAGCACCGGGCGAGGCTTGTGCCGGCATGGCGACGGCCAGTGCGAGCAACAGGGGAATGAGGGTCTTCATGGGAGGATTCCGGAGGCTTGGTTCATTTGGGAGTGGGCGAGCGCCAGGGCGATGCGCTGCTGGCGGACGGCCACCTCGGCTTCGTGAGTGAGCGCGCGCGAACGCAGCAGGTCGGCCAGCGGCTTTTCGCCCTGGCGAAATGCGTGTTCGAACAGGGACGTATGCTCGCGCATTGCCGCGGCGCGGGCAGTGGCGGCGTCCAGTGCGGCACGCGCATTGGCAAGCTGGTCCTGCGCAAGCGCCAGGTCGGCGTCCACGATGGCCTGGGTTTGCACCAGCTCGGCGGAGGCTGTCGCCAGCTGCGTGCCTGCCAGTGCTTCGGCCGGCCGGTGACGCAGCTTGCCGGACAGCGGGATCTGCAGCGCGATGCCGATGCTGCGGTCGACGCCGGGCATATCGCCGTCGCGCTCGCGGCGCATCGACAGTGCGACAGTCGGCGCAGCCTGGCGGCTGGCCGATACCAGCTCGACGCTCGCCCGCGCGCGCGTCTCCGCAGCCTGCGCCGCCCGCAACCGTGCATGGCCCGTAGCGGACATTTCAACCGGCAGCGGTTCGGCTGCCACGTCAGGGAGGGAGGACGCGCCGGTCAGCAGGCGAAAGCGGGCCAGCGCTTCGCCAGCACGGCCGCGCGCCAATGCAAGATCGGTACTGGCCGCCAGCAATTCCTGCCTTGCCAGCAGGGCGTCGCTGCGGGCCAGATCGCCCGCCTTGACGCGGCGGTCGACATCGGCCGCCAGTTCTTCCAGATGGTGCAGATGGTCGCTCTTTTCGGCCAGCACTTCGCGGGCGGCCGCCGCTTCCCACAGCCGGGTGCGCACTTCACCGGCAATGGCGAGCCGGGCCTGGAGCAGCTGCGCATCGAGCTCTTCGGCGGCCCGTTCGGCCAGCTGGCGGCGCGCGCCGTGCTGGCCGGGCAGCACGATGGGGGCCGACAGGGACAGTTCCGTCTCGCGGGCATTGCGTCGATCGGTCCACCGGTCGGAGCGGTCCGATACCCCGAGGGTCGGGGCGGCGGCCAGCCATGACGCGGCGACGTCGCGTGCGGCTGCGGTTTCCTGCTGGCGGGCGCCGAGGGTATGCGCCAGCGGCGAGCGCTGCCAGGCGGCTTCGACCAGCGCATGCAACGTCGGCGTGGCCGGTTTTGCGGGCGCGGTCTGCGCGTTCGACAATGGCGGCAGCATGCAGGCAGCGGCCGCCAGATAAAGGGGCAAGCGTGAAATACGCATCGATGTTCCTTGGGTGAGTTAACTCATCGCCAAGGGAATGCGCACGGTGCGCGGTGACGCCGCGCTGGAAATGTGCAGTGTTCCCCCGGCGGCTCAGCCGAGGGATGCGGAAGGTGGTCGGTGTGGACAGTCCAGCAAGGGATCCGGCATCGGGGCCGGACCGTCCGGACGGACGATGGAAATCAGTTGCGTCGGCAGAACGGCCTGCGACGGCAGCAGGATGGTGGCTGGCTGCGGCGAGCAGGTGTGATCCTGCACGTGCGTGGCCGACTCGTCGGAGTTGTCGTAATGGATGGACCCGTCGTCGCCGTGGTGATGCTGGACGTGCTCATCGTGCTCGATCTCGTGCGCCAGCGTGGTTTCGCCGGCGAGCACGTGCTCCCACTGCAGCGCGAAGCTTTGCAGGGGCAGGCACAGCATCAGCAGGATAAGAAGCAGGTGGCGCACGGTGAAGGTCCTTGATTGCCGCCGATTATAGCAGCAGGAATGGCGGCTGCTACCGCGCCATTTCCAGCCATCGGGCGCGGCGCCTGTGCCGGACGACGGTAGCGGGCATTGACCCGATCACGAAGCCTGGCCGGGCTGCCGATGCAGCCCGGTGACTGGCCTGCCGTGCAGTCCGGGCTTCCTAGACTCCCGCCGGCGCGATCGTCTGCGCGAACTGCGATACCCCGTCGAGGTTGAACAGTTCGACCGTCATCGCCTTGCTCCGCGGGTCGATATTGACTTCGCCGAAGAACTGGTAGCCGGCAAACGGCGAGGAAGCCTGGATCGGCGGGGCTTTGGAGAAGACGACGGTCGGCCCGAAGGTCTTGTCGAGCACGCCGGGGCCGAAGCTGCCGGCGTTCATCGGGCCGGCAACGAATTCCCAGAACGGGGAAAAGTTGGTGAAGCTGGCATTGGCCGGGTCGTAGTAGTGCGCGGCGCAGTAGTGGACGTCGGTGGTGATCCAGACCACGTTGGGCACTGCCTTGATGCTGCTGAGCAGACGCGCCATCTCCAGCTCGCGGCCGAGCGGCCCGCCGTCGTTGCCGTTGGCCAGCGCTTCCCACAAGGCGCTACCCTGCCCGTCCCTGCCGTCGCCGACATTCAGGCCGAGCGGCATGTCGGCGGAAATGACTTTCCAGGTCGCGGTCGATGCTTTCAGTCCGGCGATCAGCCATTCCACCTGTTCGCTGCCCAGGAATGCCGACGCGGCGTCTTCCGCGGTCTGCAGGTTGGTGCTGTTCGGCCCGCGGTAGCTGCGCATGTCCACCACGAACACGTCGAGCAGCGGGCCGTGCGAGATGGTGCGGTAGATGCGCTGTGGTTCGGTCTGCTTGTAGTAGCGCATCGGCGCATATTCGAGGAAGGCGCGGCGGCCCCGCGCCGTCAGCGTGGCGATGCTTTTTTCGGTGTACCGCGTGTCGGCCGACAGATCCTTGGCGGCGCTGTAGTTGTTCGTCACTTCATGGTCGTCCCATTGCCAGACCTGCGGCACCTGGGCGGCGAACCGGCGGAAGTTCTCGTCCATCAGGTTGTAGGCATGACGGCCGCGGAATTCCTTCAGCGTCTCGGCGACCTTGCCGACTTCCTCCGTGACCAGGTTGCGCCATACCTGGCCGTTCTCCGCCGTTACCTGGGCCAGGATCGGGCCGTCGGCATACACCGTGTCGCCGTTGTGGACAAAGAAATCCGGGTCGCGCAGGCGCATCGCTTCGTAGATCTTCATGCCGCCGAAGTCGGTGTTGATGCCCCAGCCCTGGCCGCACTGGTCGCCGCTCCAGTGAAAACGCACGGGCCGGGCGGCATCGATGGCTGGCGTGGTCCTGAACTGGCCGGTCAGGGTTTCGCTTTCGATCCTTGCATTGTCGGGATCCACGTAGCGCACGCGCACGAAGACCGTTTGCCCGGCGGGCAGGCCGCCCAGGTCGACACGGGTCGTGAAGTCGGTGGCGTCGCTCGCATACGGGCCGGCGATGCGGCTGGCATTGGTGAAACGGTCGCTGGTGTCGTATTCGACGATCATCTGCGCATTGCGGTCGCTGCGGCTCCAGATGATTGCCCGGTTGTCGGTAATGTCGCCAAACTGTATGCCCGATGGCATCTTCGGCCGTTCCTTGTCGCTGACGCCGATGGCGGTGTGGCTGCCGCCGCAGCCTTCGAGCAGCAGGGAGCCGCCCAGTGCCGAACTGCCCAGCAGCAGGCCGCTTCGGGAAAGAAAACCGCGGCGCGAAAGAATTGAAGTCATGCTTGCTCCGATGATCTGAAAGCAGGCAAGTCTAAATTGTCGATATGACATGACAATGAAACGGCGTGTGGGGCGCGCGCCTTGCACACCCTCGCGCGCGCCCCGCCCGTCCCCTCTGCATTAAGCTGCCAGATTGTTTCCTATTGTTATTGCTTTTTTGCTATATTCAGACGGTGGACCATCGCTTGAATCTGCTTGACTCGCGCCCGTACAAGCGTATCTTTTACGGCAACAAAACTACAACCAAGACCAGGCCAGGTGACGTGTCTGTGCATATCCCCAAAGTCCTTCTCGTAAATGACGATCCGGCAAGCCTGCTGGCACTGGAATGCCTGCTGGCCGCCGATGCCGATGCGTCCGGCTATGAACTCGTCAAGGCCCCCTCGGGCAATGCCGCGCTGCGCGAGGTGCTGCGCCACGATTTCGCCGTGATCCTGCTCAATGTCGACATGCCGGACATGGGCGGTTTCGATACCGCCGCCGCGATCCGCTCGCATCCCCGCTCGGCGGCCGTGCCGGTCGTCTTCGTCAGCACCACGGATGACGGCGAGACGCGCCGGCTGGAGGCGTATGCACAGGGCGCGGCCGATTTCCTGCAGGCGCCGCTGGAGCCCCGGGTCGTGCAGGCCAAGGTGCGCACCTTCGTCGAGTTGACACGCAAGCACCTGCACCTGGCGGCACAGGCCGAGGAATCGCGGCGCATCACCGCCGAACTGCGCTCGCAGCGGCTGCAGGACCTGGAACAGGCCAACCGCGAGCTGGAACTCGAAGTGGCCGAGCGCAAACAGGCCGAGCAACGCGCGCACGAACTTTCCACGAAGGACCCGCTGACGGGCCTCGTCAACCGCCGCTCGCTGATCCAGCACCTGGAGCATGCGGTGGCATCGTGCGACCGCCGGCGCAGCCAGTTCGCGCTACTGTTCCTCGACCTCGACGATTTCAAGCAGATCAACGACGGTTTCGGCCATGACGTGGGCGACGAGCTGCTGCGGCAGGTGGCGGCGCGGCTGTCCGCCGCGGTACGCGCGTCGGACGTGGTGGCACGCCTGGGCGGCGACGAATTCGTGGTGCTCATCGAAGGCAAGGCGCCCGGCGAGAACGCGGCGCGGGTGGCGCGCAAGATCGCCCATGCGCACGCGCGGCCCTTCTCGATCGGCGGGCACCGCGTGCACACGTCCACCAGCATCGGCATCGCCATTTATCCGCACGATGGCGGCAGCGCGCGCGCGCTGATGAAGCACGCCGACCTGGCGATGTACCGCGCCAAGGAAGAACGGGAACGCCATGGCGGCAAGGGCGGCAGCCAGGGCGGCAACATCCGCTTCTTCCACGAAGAGATGAACCGGCGCGAGCACGAGCGCGAACAGTGGACGGGCGAACTGCGCCATGCGTTGTCGCACGACCAGCTGGCGCTGCTGTACCAGCCCCAGGTGGACCTGGCCGCCGGCCGCGTGCGCGGCGTCGAGGCGCAACTGGTGTGGAATCACCCGCGCCTGGGCCGCATCGGCGCCGCCGCCGTGCTGCCCGTGGTGCAGGACCGCGGCCTGCTGGAGCGGGTCGATTCGTGGGTGATGGCCGCGGTGTGCGCGCAGGCCGCGGCGTGGCGCGCCGGCACGGGGCCGCTGTCGACAGCGCGGGTCGCGCTGAACCTGGTCGCACCGGTGCTGGGGCCGGACCTGCCGGCGCGCCTGCTGGCCGAGGTGCGCCGGCACCAGTTGCCGGCCGGCGCCATCGTGCTGGAAATTTCCGAAACGCTGCTGGCCGCGCACCATGCCGCGATCGAGCCGCTGCTGCGCCAGCTGCAGGGCGGCGGCGTGCTGCTGGCGCTGGACGATTTCGGCCATGCCGGCACCAGCCTGGCCGCCTGCAAGAAGCTGGGACTGGACATCCTGAAGATCGACAATGCCTTCGTGCGCAATATCGGCGACGATGCGGGCGGCACCGACCTGGTTGCCGCCATCGTGCACCTGGCGCGGGCGCTGTCGATGGACGTGGTGGCGACTGGCGTCGATCACGCACACCAGCTGGCCGTGCTGGCAACCCTGGGTTGCGACGACTGGCAGGGCACGCTATGCTGCGCGCCGCGCGACGCGGCCGAACTGGCGCTGGCATTGCCGGCGCTGAACCTGGTTGACTTGCTTGAACAACACTCCTGAATACATGGACTGGCGATGAACGACATGACCGAACTGCCCGAGGAACTGGATCTGAAGCTGATCCTGCAAACCCTGATGGCATTGAAAAAAGGCGATTTCTCGGCGCGCATGCCGTCTGACTGGACCGGTGTTTCCGGCAAGATCGCCGACACGCTGAACGACATCATCGAAACCAATGACCGCATCGTGCAATCGGTCACCGAAGTCTCCCGCGTGGTGGGCCGCGAAGGCCGGCTGACGCAGCGGGCGCCCGTCACCAACGTATCCGGCGGCTGGGCCACGATCATCAGCGCGGTGAACACGCTGATCGACGACCTGGTGCGCCCCACCACCGAGATGGCGCGCGTGATCGGCGCGGTGGCCAAGGGCGACCTGTCGCAGACCATGGCGCTGGAAGTCGACGGACACCCGCTGAAGGGCCAGTACCTGCGCGCCGCCACCACCGCCAACACGATGGTGGAACAGCTGCTGTCGTTCTCGTCCGAGGTGACGCGCGTGGCGCGCGAAGTCGGCACCGAAGGCAAGCTGGGCGGCCAGGCGCAGGTCAAGGGCGTGGCCGGCACCTGGAAGGACCTGACCGACTCGGTGAACTCGATGGCCGGCAACCTGACGTCCCAGGTGCGCAACATCGCCGAGGTGACCACCGCGGTGGCCAACGGCGACCTGTCGAAGAAGATCACGGTGGACGTGCGCGGCGAGATCCTGCAGCTGAAGGACACCATCAACGTGATGGTGGACCAGCTGCGCTCGTTCGCCTCCGAGGTCACGCGGGTGGCGCGCGAGGTCGGTACCGAAGGCAAGCTGGGCGGCCAGGCCTACGTGCCCGGCGTGGGCGGCACGTGGAAGGACCTGACCGACAACGTGAACTTCATGGCATCGAACCTGACGGGCCAGGTGAGGAATATCGCAGCCGTGACCACCGCCGTGGCGAACGGCGACCTGTCGAAGAAGATCACGGTGGACGTGAAGGGTGAAATCCTCGAACTGAAGAACACCATCAACGTGATGGTCGACCAGCTGTCGTCGTTCGCTTCCGAAGTCACCCGGGTGGCGCGCGAAGTGGGCACCGAAGGCAAGCTGGGCGGCCAGGCGCAAGTCAAAGGCGTGGCCGGCACCTGGAAGGACCTGACCGACTCGGTAAACTCGATGGCGGGCAACCTGACCGGCCAGGTGAGGAACATCGCCGACGTGACGACCGCGGTGGCCAACGGCGACCTGTCGAAGAAGATCACGGTGGACGTGAAGGGCGAGATCCTCGAACTGAAGAACACCATCAACGTGATGGTCGACCAGCTGAACTCGTTCGCCTCGGAAGTGACGCGGGTGGCCCGCGAAGTGGGCACCGAAGGCAAGCTGGGCGGCCAGGCCAACGTGCCCGGCGTGGCCGGCACGTGGAAGGACCTGACGGAAAACGTCAACCAGCTGGCCGGCAACCTGACCGGCCAGGTGAGGAATATCGCCGAGGTGACCACCGCGGTGGCGAACGGCGACCTGTCGAAGAAGATCACGGTGGACGTCAAAGGTGAAATTCTCGAGCTGAAGAACACCATCAACGTGATGGTCGACCAGCTGTCGTCGTTTGCTTCGGAAGTGACGCGGGTGGCCCGCGAGGTGGGCACCGAGGGCAAGCTCGGCGGACAGGCCTACGTGCCCGGCGTGGGCGGCACATGGAAGGACCTGACCGACAACGTGAACTTCATGGCATCGAACCTGACGGGCCAGGTGAGGAATATCGCGGCGGTGACCACCGCCGTGGCGCGCGGCGACCTGTCGAAGAAGATCACGGTGGACGTGAAGGGTGAAATCCTCGAGCTGAAGGACACCATCAACGTGATGGTGGACCAGCTGTCATCGTTCGCGTCGGAGGTGACGCGGGTGGCGCGCGAAGTCGGTACCGAAGGCAAGCTGGGCGGCCAGGCCAATGTGCCCGGCGTGGCCGGCACGTGGAAGGACCTGACGGAAAACGTCAACCAGCTGGCGGCCAACCTGACGAACCAGATGCGCGCGATCGGCGAGGTGGCCACGGCGGTGACGCGCGGCGACCTGTCGCGCTCGATCCAGGTGGAAGCGCGCGGCGAAGTCTCGTACCTGAAGGACAACATCAACGAGATGATCCGCAACCTGAAGGAAACCACCCAGAAGAATGCCCAGCAGGACTGGCTGAAGACCAACCTGGCGCGCTTTACCCGCCTGCTGCAGGGCCAGCGCGACCTGCAGGCGGTGACGAAGCTGATCCTGTCCGAGCTGGCGCCGCTGGTGTCGGCGCACCACGGCGTGTTCTACATGATGGATTCGCAGTGGGACGATGCGCGGCTGCGCATGATCGCCAGCTACGGCTACCGTTCCAGCCGCAAGCTGCCCACCTCGTTCCTGCCGGGCGAAGGCCTGGTGGGCCAGTGCGCGCTGGAGAAGGTGCGCATCTGGCTGACGGATGTGCCGCGCGACTACATCGTGGTGTCTTCCGGCCTGGGCTCGGCGCCGCCGACCAATATCGTCGTGCTGCCGATCCTGTTCGAGCAGCAGGTCAAGGCGGTGATCGAGATCGCCTCGCTGGACAGGTTCACCGAAACCCACCTGTCCTTCCTCGACCAGCTGATGGAGTCGATCGGCGTGGTGCTGAACACCATCGAGGCGAACAGCCGCACCGAATCGCTGCTGACCCAGTCCCAGTCGCTGGCGCAGGAACTGCAGCAGACCAACCAGGAACTGGCCGAGAAGGCCCGGCTGCTGTCGGAGCAGAACATCGAGGTGGAACGCAAGAACCGCGAGGTGGAACAGGCCAAGCTGGCGCTGGAAGAAAAGGCCACGCAGCTGGCGCTGTCGTCGAAATACAAGTCCGAGTTCCTCGCGAACATGTCGCACGAGCTGCGCACGCCGCTCAATTCGCTGCTGATCCTGGCGCAGCAGCTGGGCGACAATTCGGAAGGCAACCTGTCGTCGAAACAGGTCGAGTTCGCGAAGACCATCCACGGCTCCGGTTCCGACCTGCTGACGCTGATCAACGACATCCTCGACCTGTCCAAGATCGAATCGGGCACCGTCACGCTGGACGTGTCGGAATACCGCTTCGCCAACCTGCGCAACTACGTCGACCGCACCTTCCGCCACATGGCCGAAGCCAAGCACCTGGGCTTCGCGGTGGCCTTGCGGGACAACCTGCCCGCCTCGCTGATGACGGACACCACGCGCCTGCAGCAGGTCCTGAAGAACCTGCTGTCCAATGCGTTCAAGTTTACCTCGCACGGCCAGGTATCGCTGGACATCGGCCTGGTCGAACATGGCTGGAGCCCGGACAACCCGAACCTGGCCAATGCCGACGCCGTGCTGGCGTTCTCGGTGCGCGATACCGGCGTGGGCATCGCCGCCGACAAGCTGCAGCTGATCTTCGAGGCGTTCCAGCAGGCCGACGGCTCGACCGCCCGCAAGTACGGCGGCACCGGCCTGGGCCTGTCGATCTCGCGCGAACTGGCACGCCTGCTGGGCGGCGAGATCCGCGTCGAGTCGACCGTGGGCAGCGGTTCCACCTTCACGCTGTACCTGCCGTACAACCGGGCCGGCTTCGTCACCATCGACCAGCCGCGCCCCGCCACGCAGCGCACGCTGCCGCTGCCGCCGAAGGTGATCTACACGCCGCCGCCGGCCGACGCGTTCGCCCTGGAGGCCGGCGAGCCGCCCGCCGCGGAGGCGCACGCCGACGGCGAGCCGTATGGCGCCACGCTGGACGACCGCGGCCTGACGGCGCCGGGCGACCCGTCGGTGCTGATCATCGAGGACGATGAGCGCTTCGCCAAGATCGTGCTGGAATTTGCCCGCGAAAAAAACTTCAAGGGCATCGTCACCGTGCATGGCGACTCGGCATTGTCGCTGGCGCGCGACTATGCGCCATCGGCGATCCTGCTCGACCTCGACTTGCCGGACATCGACGGCTTCACCGTGCTGGACCGGCTGAAGCGCGATCCCGGCACCCGGCACATCCCGGTGCACGTGATGTCCGCGTCGCGCGAGCGCGAGCGGGCGCTGCGCTCGGGCGCGATCTCGTTCATGAACAAGCCCGTCAGCAAGGAAGCGCTGACCGAGCAGTTCGCGCGGATCCAGAAGTTCCTGCTGGGCGGCAAGCGCAGCCTGCTCGTCGTCGATGACGAACCGGGCCAGCGCGATGCGATCGTGGCACTGATCGGCGCCAACGATGTCGACATCGCCGCCGTCGGCACCGGCGCGGAAGCGCTGGCCGCGCTGCGCACCAGCCACTTCGACTGCATGGTGCTGGACCTGACCCTGCCCGACATTTCCGGCTTCGACCTGCTCGATATCATCGGCAAGGACCTGGCGCTGCGCGACCTGCCGGTGGTGATCAATACCGCGAAGGAACTGAACCGCCGCGAAGTGGCCAAGCTCAAGCGCTACGCCAAGACCATCGTGATCAAGGATGCCCGCTCCCCCGAGCGCCTGCTGGACGAGACGGCGCTGTTCCTGCACCGTTCGCAGGCCAGCCTGCCGGAACCGCAGCGCCGCATGCTGGAACAGGTGCACGCGCTCGACTCCGGGCTGGCGGGGCGCAAGGTGCTGATCGTCGATGACGACCTGCGCAATATCTTCGCGCTGTCGTCGCTGCTCGAACGCGAGCAGATGCAGGTGTCGTTCGCCGAAAATGGCCGCGACGGCATCGAAGTGCTGGAGCGCGATCCGACGATCGAGATCGTGCTGATGGACATCATGATGCCCGAGATGGATGGCTACGACACGATGCGGGCGATCCGGCGCATCCCGAAGTTCAAGTCGCTGCCGATCATCACGCTGACGGCGAAGGCGATGAAGGGCGACCGCGACAAGTGCATCGCCGCCGGCGCCTCCGACTACATCACCAAGCCGGTCGACGTGGCCCAGCTGCTGTCGCTGATGCGCGTGTGGTTGCACTGATGGTCACCTCGATGGACCGCGCGACGGGTGCCGCGCCCGGCGCACCCGGCGGGCCGGGCGTGGAGCGCCGCCGCGTACCGGATCCGGAAGTGGAAGCACTGGAACTGTCGCTGCTGCTGGAAGCGGTGGCGCAGCGCTTCGGCTTCGAGTTCCGCAACCACGACCGCGCCGCGATCAAGCGCAAGCTGCACGGCCTGATGGCGCGGCGCGGCTGGCGCACCATCTCGCAGCTGCAGGACCGCGTGCTGCACGACCCGGCCGCCTCAAGCGCACTGCTGCGCGCGCTGGGCGTGGCGCCGGCGTCGATGTTCGACGATCCGGACGAAGCGATGCAGCTGCTGGCCATGGCCGAGCACTGCCTGCCCGGTGCGCCGCTGCCGAAGGTATGGCTGGCCGATTGCGCCGGCGCCGAACAGGCGTGGACGGCGGCCGTGCTGCTGGCCGAGCGCCAGTTGCTGTGGCGTACCGAAATCTATGCCACGGTACCCAGCGACGACTTGCTGGAAGAAGCGCTGGGCGCGTCGCTCCCGCTGGACCGGATGAGCGAATACCAGCGCCGCTACGAACGGGCCGGCGGCAGCGGCCGGCTGTCCGAATATTTCCAGCTCGAGGGCGGGCGGCTGGTCCCGGTGCCGCAGCTGAAGAGCCGCATCGTCTGGGCCCAATACAACCTCGTGACTGATGCGTCGTTCAACGAGT
This sequence comes from Pseudoduganella sp. jia 9, assembly GCF_055502615.1. Lineage (NCBI taxonomy): Bacteria > Pseudomonadati > Pseudomonadota > Betaproteobacteria > Burkholderiales > Oxalobacteraceae > Pseudoduganella > Pseudoduganella sp. jia 9. The sequence goes on from NZ_JBUPWE010000013.1 coordinate 229,329, forward strand.
TCCAGCTGATCGTATGCCGCCGCGCCCTGCCCGACTTCGGCCCGCTGCTGCGGCGGCGCGTGCTGCACCTGTTCCACGACAGCCTTGCGGTGCTCGGCGTGCTGGGCATCGACCGCGAACTCGATGGCGACGACCGCCAGGCCGGGCATTACAGCCAGCTGATGGCCGGGCAATCCTGGTACAAGCGCATTGCCTAGCCGGCATGCGCGCCGCGGCATCGGCTCGGCCTGCATCGGCATCGCATCGGCTTATTACCGGTAAATACTTCGGCTGAATGCGCCATTCACCTGCGCGGGCAAAAAAAAACCGGCCGCAATCTGAGGAGGGGACCGGTTAAAACGCTTTCTATCGAGAGCGCGGGGATTGAAGCGTGCTTGCCGGGCAAATATCCGGGAAATCCATTTCGGCGAATCAATTCGGATGTATTAACTCCAAAGCGCCGAATCCGATGAATCCCGGCTATTACCACAGCCGCGAAATCGTGCCGGATTGAGGAATCCGGCAACCTGCCGCGCAACAGCGATCGCGCGGTATGGGTACACTTTGCCATCGTTGACAAAAATCAGGCTTAGGACTTCATTAAGGAAACTTCGTCAACCTTTTCATTGCATCCGCACTACGGGTTTTTACGTAGATGTCGGCGCGATACAACGAATGGACGACGACGCAACGGGTTTATTTAAGTTTCCCTGTAGCATGCCGATAGTGACGGAGTTATGGCGTTCCAGTCCGTTGTCTGATTTACATTCGATTGCATTTATTTAAATGAAAAACACTACATTCAATCTTCGCAACTGGAGCGTCGGCTCGCGCATCACGGCGATGACGTTCGGCCTGCTGTCCGTCACGCTCGCGGCCCTGATCACGATCATCAGCGTCAGCACCAGCCGGCTGCTCGAGGAACGCTCCGTTGCCAGCGTGCGGCAGGACCTGACCGGCGTGAAGAATATGGTGGAACTGTTCAATACCGCGGTGACCAGCGAGGTCAATGCATTCGCGAAGGTCCTGGCTGCCGAGTTCGAAGGCGAGTTCTCGCTCGACCCCGCCACCACCATCGATGTCGCCGGCCGCGGCACGCCCGCGCTGAAGATCGGCGAGACCGTGCTGAACAACGACTTCACGATTCCCGACCGCTTCACCGCCGCGAGCGGGGGCGGTGCGACGATTTTCGTGGCCACGGGCGAGGACTTCGTGCGGGTCTCCACCACCACCAAGAAGGAAGACGGCAGCCGCGCGGTCGGCACCATCCTTGACCACAAGCATCCCGGCTATGCGGTACTGCGCTCCGGCCAGCCCTACGTCGGCCTGGCGACGCTGTTCGGCAAGCAGTTCATCACCCGTTATGACCCGATGCGCGATGCCGGCGGCAAGGTCGTCGGCGTGCTGTACGTGGGTGTCGACGTGTCGAAGGAAATGGCGACGCTGAAAGAGCGCATCGCGTCGATCAAGGTCGGCACCACCGGCTATTTCTACGTGCTCGATTCGACGCCGGGCGCCAGCTACGGCAAGCTGGTGGTCCATCCGAAGCGCGAAGGCGACGTGATCGCCGATTCGAAGGATTCCGATGGCCGCCTGTTCATCCGCGAAATCCTGGAAAAGAAGGAAGGCGTGATCACCTATCCGTGGCTGAATCCGGACGAAACCTCGCCGCGCGAAAAGATCGTGGCCTATGCGCCGTTCAAGGCCTGGAACTGGGTCATCGCCGGCGGCGCCTATCGCGAGGAGATCACCGCCGAGGCGACGCGCCTGCGCAACTGGTACATCGTGGCCGGCTTCATCGCGCTGGTCGGTTTCTCGGCGGTGATGTTCTTCGGCGTACGCCGCTATATCACGCGGCCGCTGCGCCAGGTCGAACAGGGTGCCACGCAGATCGCGGCCGGCGACCTGACCGTGCAGCTCGACGTCGACGGCGACGACGAGATCGCACGCCTGACGCGGGCGATGAACGGCATCAGCGCCAGCCTGTCGGCCGTGGTGGGCCAGGTGCGCAGCGGCGCCGACCAGATCGCCATGGCATCGGGCGAGATTGCCAGCGGCAACCAGGACCTGTCGAACCGCACCGAGCAGCAGGCCGGCAACCTGGAAGAAACGGCCAGCTCGATGGAAGAGCTGACGGCCACGGTGCGGCAGAACGCGGAAAACGCGCGCCAGGCCAACCAGCTGGCGCAAAGCGCATCCGACGTGGCGGCACGCGGCGGCGCCGTGGTCTCGCGGGTGGTCGACACGATGGGCTCGATTGACGCGTCGGCGCGCAAGATCGTCGACATCATCGGCGTCATCGACGGCATCGCGTTCCAGACCAATATCCTGGCGCTGAATGCCGCGGTGGAAGCGGCACGCGCCGGCGAACAGGGCCGAGGCTTTGCCGTGGTCGCCGGCGAGGTACGCACGCTGGCCCAGCGCAGCGCAGCGGCCGCGCATGAAATCAAGGGACTGATCGGCAACTCGGTCGGCCAGGTCGAGGCTGGCAGCAAGCTGGTCGAGCAGGCCGGCGCCACGATGCAGGAAGTGGTCGCCAGCGTGCGCCGCGTGACCGACATCATGGCCGAGATCCGCACGGCCAGCGACGAGCAGTCGGCCGGCATCGAGCAGGTGAATACCGCGATCACGCACATGGACCAGGTGACGCAGCAGAATGCTGCGCTGGTCGAACAGGCCGCCGCGGCTGCCTCGGCGATGCAGGAAGAAGCGGCTGGCCTCGCCCGCGTGGTGCGCCAGTTCCAGCTCGATGACCAAATGGCTGGTTCGCAGGCAAAAAAAACCCGCGTCCAGGACGCGGGTGAAGGGATTCAAATCGGGAGAGATTTGAAAGAGCGACGTCATCTTCTCACGTCGAAATGACACAGCAATGACATCGCTTCGCCCAGGAGGCCCGCAAATAAATACGCTGCCCCACTCCTGGCGCGCCGCGGGCGCCACCGCGGCGGCGGCCTGCCTGCTGCTGGCCGCGTGCGCCGCCCCGGAGACGCCGCCGGCCGCGCCTTCGTCGTCGGTTGCCCCGCCGGCCACCGCCCTGCGGGGCGATCCCTTTGCCGCGCTGCTGGCCGGCCGGGCCGCCGGCCCGCTGCTGCGCATCGCCGACGACGCGCTGATCGCCATCACCGTGCGCCGCGGCGGCGCCCTGGCCCGGCTGGGTCACGACCACGTGGTGGCGGCACGCCGTATCGACGGCCGCGTCGACCCGGCGGCCGGCCTGGCCATGCTGCGCTTCCGCCTCGACGAGATGACGGTGGACGAGGCGGCACTGCGCCGCGAAGCGGGGCTGACGACACAGCCTTCGGCCGACGCGGTCGCCGGCACCCGCGTCAACATGCTGACCAGGGTGCTCGATGCGGAACGCCATCCGTTCGTCGAAGTGCGCGCGCAACGCGGCGGCACTCCCGGCATGCTGCAGGCGGACATTACGCTGCATGGCGTGACGCGCCGCTACGCGGTACCGGCGGATATCGAGCGGGACCCGCAAGGCGTGACGGCCCGCGGCACGCTGACGCTCAGGCAGACCGATTTCGGCATCACGCCGTTTTCCGTCATGGGCGGCGCGATGGCCGTGCAGGACACGCTCGAGATCCGTTTCGCATTGCCCGCTCGCCCCTTGGCGCCGGACGCGGTACGATAGCGTCATGAAATGCAACGACAACGGCGTCGACGGCGGTTGCCGGCACGATGTCATGAGGCAAGGCAACTTCGTCAGCGCTACACCTGCCGCAGCCGCCGCGGCCTGCCTGCCGGCCGCGAAACCGGGCACGCGCGCCTGGGTACGCATGCCGTCCGGCAAGCGCCTCGACCTGCTGGACCCCACGCCGTTCGACTGGGAAGACGCCGACCTGGCGCTGGGCCTGGCGCGTACCTACCGCTGGGGCGGGCATTCGGCCTGGCCGCTGCCGCTGTCGGTCGCCCAGCATTCGCTGACGGTGCTGCAATTGCGGCGCAATGCGGCAAACGCCCCGCTCGATGCCGTGACCGAACTGCGCGAACTGCTGCACGATGCCGAAGAAGGCCTGCTGGGCTTCGACTGCATTTCCGTCCTGAAACCGTTTCTTGGCGAAGCCTTCCGCGAACTGACGCGGCGGCTCGAGCACGCCGTCTTCCTGCGCTACGGCTTGCCGGCCTGGACACCGGCGCGCTACCTGGCGCACAAGCGCGCCGACCGGCTCGCCGCCGCCAGCGAAGCCGTCCATGCCGTCGGCTGGTCGCCGGACGAAGTGCGCCGCACGCTGAAGATCCGCGTGCAGCCGCTGGCCGACGATCCGCTGCAACCGTTGTACGGCGGCACGCCCTGGGAACCCTGGCCACCCGGCCTGGCAGCCGAACGTTTCCTGCAAGAATTGCAGAGGTTGAAAGAATGCATCAGTTGAGAAAAGTTTGCTAACGAGCCGTTTTTAAAGCTAATTTTTTACTTATCCACTTCAGTTGTGGATAACGATGTGGACAAGCGGGGCTTGACAAGCCGGAGAGCCAGTAATGGTGCGGGTTTCAACAAAATGCCCGTTCTTCAGGCAAATTTTTCGCCTTGTGAAATCAAGCACTTACAGCTGGGCTCGGCAACGGCGCGCAAGCTTTTTTGGCACACGAAAAAAAATCGCACGCATGGCGCCGGTTCCCATGGCGTTACCGGGAGCGCACGCTTTGACAAAAATACCGCCGAGGAATAGTGTCACCGGGCGTATCCTTATGAATGCCGCAGCGAGTACATCATGCAACTGAATACGGATGAAACCAGCGAAGGCTGGATGATCGAAGACGACATGCCCGAGCCGGAGCCTCAGGTTCCCGCCGCGCCGCCGCCGTGGAAAGTGCTGATCGTCGACGACGATGTCGACGTGCACGTGGTGACCAAGTTTTCTCTCAGTAACGCGCATTTCATGGGGCGGCGCCTGTCCTTCCTGCATGCCTACAGCGGCGAAGAGGCGCTGGCCGTGCTGCGCACCCACGACGACGTCGCGCTGGTGCTGCTTGATGTGATCATGGAAACGGCAGATGCGGGACTGAAGGTCGCCCGGCGCATCCGCGATGAGCTGGGCAATGCGCTGGTTCGCGTGGTGCTGCGCACCGGCCAGCCGGGCCAGGCGCTGGAACACAGCATCATCCTCGATTACGACATCAACGATTTCTGGTGCAAGACCGATCTCACCACGCGCAAGCTGTTCACGACGGTGATCGCCTCGCTGCGCGGCTACCACAGCCTGCAGGAGGCGCAGCAGCGCATTGCCCGGGCCGAGGCAGCATTGCGGGCGGTACACGAACCCGCCCAGGAAGCGCTCGCCGCATTGCGTGCCGGGTTAGGCTGGCAGGGCGAAGTGCGGCTGGGCGAACCGGCCGTGCCGGTGTCGCTCCAGGTGGCGCCCGGCGCCGCGCCGGGGCAGTTCACCGTCGTCGGCCGCCTGCCGGACGACGCCTGAAGGCATGTAGGCCTGACGCCCGACTCCCGCCGCAAGCGGGCTGGACTGTACAGGCATACAGTTCCAGTCTCGCCGGCTTCGTCGTGGCAGGCACCCGCGTCGCGCCGGGTCCACGCTGGGAAAGCGATGCTAAGTACCGGATTCTGAAGCGCTTTTTCAACTATCCACACAGGTTGGGGATAACTTTGTTGATAAGCCGCCCTTGACAACGCAAACAGCCCGTAATGACGCCATTTTCCTTAAACTGCCCGTTCAAAAGGCAGACCGGGCACTCAATGAAATCAAGGACTTGCAAACCCATCGGTGAAACGGCTTCAGACTCTGTAAAAAAGTTCTCACTTGTTCTTTTTGCCAATTTTTGTGCATAACCCTGCAAGTGACCCGCGATTGCCCCGCTGGTCGCGCCAGTGCCGGCTGGATCTCCCTCCTGCCAGTGTTAGCTGCCTAGCAGTCCGCGCGGCCGGGCCGCGTTATGCTGCGGCTTCTTCCAAGGAGACCATCATGAGCGAACCCCTGAATCCCGGCGACGAAGCGGCACCCGGCACTCCCGGCAGCGGCGAGGACGTGTGCCCCGCCTGCCACGGCACCGGCAGGCTGGAGGATGGCAAGTCCTGCCAGAACTGCGGCGGCAGTGGCGTGATCCAGGAAGGCATCGGCGGCGGCTGACGCGCGGCGGACGCGGGCGCCACTGCGCGTGGACACCCGGCAACGGGGCGCGGATAATAGCGCCCCATGACCGATGCCGCTGCCCTTCCCCGCCCCCGCTCCCTGGCCGAACTGTTCATTGCCTTCACCGTGCTGGCCCTGCAGGGCTTCGGCGGCGTGCTGCCGGTGGTGCAGCGCGAGATCGTCGAGCGGCGCCGCTGGATGACGCAGGAGGAGTTCATCGAAGAATGGGCCGTCGCGCAGACGATGCCCGGCCCCAACGTGTGCAACCTGTCGCTCGTCATCGGCAGCCGGTTCTTCGGCCTGCGCGGCGCCGTCACCGCATTGCTCGGCCTGCTGCTGGTGCCGGCCCTGGTGGTGCTGGCCCTGGGCTCGGTCTACTCGCAGTATGCCGACCAGCCGCGCGTGGCCGGCGCGCTGCGCGGCATGGCCGCGGTGGCGGCCGGCATGGTCGTTGCAATGGGCATCAGGCTGGCGGCAACGCTGCGCAAGCATCCGCTGCCGCTGGCCGTCACGCTGCCGCTGGCCGCGCTGGGGATCGTCGGCCTCGCGGTACTGCGCCTGCCGATGCTGGCCGCCCTCCTCGTGCTGGGCGGCACGGGCTGCGTGCTCACCTGGCGAAAACTGAAGCCATGAGCGGGGACATCCATATTGCGCTGGCGTGGCACGACTGGCTCGACCTGTTCGCGCACTACCTGGTGATTTCGCTGATGTCGGTCGGCGGCACGATCGCCACCACCGCGGAAATGCACCGCTACCTGGTGGAACAGCACGGCTGGCTGACGCAGACCCAGTTCAACGATTCGATCGCGATCGCCCAGGCGGCACCCGGGCCGAACGTGCTGTTCGTCGCGCTGATGGGGTGGAAGGTGGGCATGAATGCGGGCAGCTACGCCGCCGCGGTGCTGGGCGTGATCGTGACCATGGTCGGCGCCCTGCTCCCCTCCAGCGTGCTGATGCTGCTGGCGGCAGGCTGGGGCCACCGCCACCGCGAACGACGGCTGGTGCGCGCCTTCAAGCAGGGCATGGCGCCGCTGGTGATCGCCATGCTGGTATCGACCGGCATCATCCTCGGCAGCGCCAACGGGAACTTCGCCACCGACTGGCCGCTGTACGCGGTGTCGGCGGTGGCGGCACTGCTGATCTGGCGCACCCGCATCCATTTGCTGTGGCTGCTGGCCGCGGGCGCGCTGCTCGGTGCGCTCGGCTACCTGTAGGACGCAGGCGACCGGCGTCAGGCGGCCGCCAGCCGGCGGTCGAGCGACCAGCGCCCCGCGCCGGCCAGCGCGATGGTGCCGAACACGATCAGCAGCAGCCAGCCGAACTGGCCCTGCTCGATGCTCCAGTCGGGGTGCACGAGCACCATCGACACGCCGAGCAGGAACAGCACCGGCAGGCAGGCCAGCCGCGTAAACAGCCCGGCGGCGATCAGGAACGGGCACAGCACCTCGGCAAACAGTGCGCACGCCAGCGTGACGCCGCGCCCCAGGTGCAAAGGGTCGTCGATATGCGCCAGTTCGCCCTGCCAATGCAGCAGTTTCGGCAAGCCGTGCACCCACAGCAGCAGCGCGGCGCCCGCCAGGCGGGCGAACAGCAGGCCCGCGTCCGGCGTGGAGGAACCGATGAAGCGTTTCAGCATCTTCGCCTCCATTGCCCTCATTTGTTCTGGTAGCCGCCGAAATGCTTCACCGGGCTCCACTCGGGCAGCACGGCCGGCGCGGACGGCGCGTACTGGCCGAACGCATCGGCGGCATACACCACCTTGCCGTTGACGATGGTCAGCGCCGCCTCCAGGTTGCGGATACCGTCGACCGGCATGGTGAAGTAGTCCTGCGGCAGGATCACGAGATCGGCATACTGCCCGACCGCCAGCGTGCCCTTGACCTTTTCCTCGCCGCTCATCCATGCGCTGCCGCGCGTCATCAGCTGCAAGGCCTCGTGGCGCGACAGGCGGTCCTTGTCCTGCCAGACCTGCAGTCCGCCGGCGGTCTTGCCGGACACGGCCCAGTAGATCGACGGCCACGGCCCGTAGCTGGACACGCGGGTGCCATCCGTGCCCAGGCCGACCGGGATGCCCATCTTCAGCATGGTGCGGATCGGCGGCATCTGGCGGGTCTGCGCGCCGTAGCGCTTCCAGTACGCTTCTCCCTGGAAGTACATGCGGTTCTGCACGGCGACGCCGCCGCCCAGTTTCTTCACGCGCGCCAGCTGCGCATCCGAGATCGTTTCGGCATGGTCGAAGAACCAGCGCAGGCCGTCCAGCGGCAGTTCCTTGTTGACCTTTTCGATGACGGCCAGATCGCGCTCGATCGATTCGCCATAGGTGGCATGGATGCGGAACGGCCAGCGGTTCTTCACCAGCAGCTTGAGGACGGCTTCCAGCTCGCCTTCCATGTGCTCGGGCATGTCCGGCCGCGGCTCCAGGAAGTTCTCGAAGTCGGCCGCGCTCCACACCAGGTTCTCGCCGCCGCCCTCGGTGTTGTAGCCGTTGGCGTAGAACAGGTGGTCGTTCTTGTCCGGCCTGGTCTGGGTCAGCCAGCGCTGGTAGTCCTCCAGCTCCTTGCCGGGCTTCTGCGCGAACAGATAGTAGGAGGTGCGCACCGTCAGCTTGCCATCCTTCGCCAGCTCCAGGCTGACGGCATAGTCGTCCGGATAGGCCTGGCCACCGCCGCCGGCATCGATGGCGCTCGTGATGCCCAGGCGATTCAGCTCGCGGTAGTACTGCAGCGTGGAATTGACCTGCTGGTCGCGCGGCAGCATGCCGGTCTTGGCCAGCGTGGAATACAGGATCAGCGCATTCGGCTTGGCAATCAGCAGCCCGGTAGGCTTGCCATCGGCGCCCAGCTCGACGACGCCTTCCTTGTACTGCGTTTTTTCATCGTAGCCGAGGACCTGGATGGCCTTCTGGTTCAGGAAGCCCAGGCCATACAGGTACAGCAGGAACACCGGCTTGTCCGGCACGGCTTCGTTGATTTCCGCCAGCGTGGGCAGGCGCTTTTCCTCGAACTGGTATTCGTTCCAGCCGCCGACCACCTTGATCCACTGGCCGTCCGGCGTACGCGCCGCCTGCTCCCTGAGCATGTCCAGCGCGCGCTTCAGCGACGTGACGCCGTCCCAGCGCAGCTCGGCGTTGTAGTTCAGCCCTTCGCGGATGATGTGCAGGTGCGAATCGTTCAGGCCCGGAATCACGGTGCGTCCGCCGGCATCGATCACCCGGGTATCGGCGGTCTTTTTCTTCAGCACCTGGGCATTGGTGCCCACGGCCGAGATCTTGCCCTTGTCGATTGCCACCGCCTGGACGAACTGGCCTTCCTTCACCATCGTCGCCACCTTGGCATTGGTGACGATCAGGTCGGTTGCCATGGATGTGTTGGTCCCTGCCGCCGCGATGGCGGCAGCGAGCATCAGTCGCTTCATGCTGTTTCCTTTTATAACACTGCAAAAAATCTGCCGGGCGACCGCTGCCCGCTGGCGCTGCCGCTTATTCCTTGATGGCTTCCACGGCCAGGGTCAGCGTGACTTCATCGCTGACATTGGGTGCGTACTTGCCGGCATTGAACTCGGAGCGCTTGATCGTGGCGGTGGCGTTCGCGCCGCAGGCATCCTTCTTCGCCATCGGGTGCGGCTGGCACTTGAACGACGTGACCTTCAGGTTCACCGGCTTGGTGATGCCCTTGATGGTCAGGTTGCCGTCCACCGACGCCAGGCTGTCGCCGCTGAAGTTGAACTTGGTCGACTTGAACGTGATGGTGGGGAATTTCTCGACGTCGAAGAAATCTGCGCCCTTGATGTGGCCGTTGAAGGTGTCGTTACCCGTGTTGACCGACTTCGTATCGATGGTGATTTCCGTCGAACCGGTCCTGGCGGCGCGGTCGATCGTGATCTTGCCCTTGGTCTTGTCGAAGCGGCTTTCCTGCGTCGAGAAGCCCAGGTGGGAGTACGAGAAGCGCGCGAAGGTGTGCGAATCGTCGATCACATAGGTTTCCGGGGCGGCCAGCGCGGCGGTCGAGAAGCCGGCGGCAAGCGCGAGGGCGATCAGTTTTTTCATGGTTGTACTCTCCGGTGGTTATCAATACAGGTTGTCGATGCGGCATTATGTCCGCGACCGGGGAATAGTGTAAAACGGAAAATTTACCGCTGTGCTATCGAAATTATCGATAGTGCGGTGCCCGCCGGGATACAGGCATCATAGGCGGCGCACGGCCGGCTGCACATCTGCCAAAGGGGAAAGGCCGGCACACCCGGCTTGGGTGATACGCGGCCGGCGCCATGCCGGCGGCGTGCGGCAGGGAAAGCGGTCGCGCCCGCTGTGCGGGCGCGCCATGAAAGCAGGCGGCGTCAACGCGCCAGCAGGCGGTCCAGCAGCTTTTCCTCGAGCGCGGCAAAGGCCGGGTTGCCGCGGCTGCGGGGGCGCGGCAGCCCGACGGCCAGGTCGACGGCGATGCGGCCGTCCTCGATCAGCAGCACGCGGTCGGCCAGCGCCACCGCTTCCTGCACGTCGTGCGTCACCAGCACGGCGGTGAAGCCGCGCTGGCGCCACAGCGATTCGATCAGCCGCTGCATCTCGATCCGCGTCAGCGCATCGAGGGCGCCGAGCGGTTCGTCGAGCAGCAGCAGCGACGGTTCATGCACCAGGGCCCTGGCCAGCGCCACGCGCTGTCGCTGGCCGCCGGACAGTTGCGCCGGCCAGGCATCGGCGCGGTCCGCCAGGCCCACGGCGGCCAGCGCACCGGCCGCCGCGTGCACGCCCGGCTGCCGGCTGCCGTGCAGGCCGAGGGCGACGTTCTCCAGCACCGTCTTCCACGGCAGCAGCCGCGCTTCCTGGAACATCATCCGCAGCGGCACTTCATCCGGATAGATGCCATGGCCGATGGCGACGCGGCCGCTGTCGGCCGCGTCCAGTCCGGCGATGGTGCGCAACAGCGTGCTCTTGCCGCAACCGCTGCGCCCGACGATGGCGACGAATTCGCCGGCCTGCAGTTCCAGGCCGATGCCGTCGAGCACGCGGCGCGCGCCGAACGATTTCGTCAATCCTTCCAGGTGGACGCCGACGCCCTGCCGCTGCAGCGTACGCCGGGCGGGGCGGACGTCCACCGGTTCGGGACGGAAGGCAAACGGTTCGCTATCGAGGGGCAACGTGGCATGCAGCATGGATGTCCTTGAAACGCGTTAGTAGATCAACGTCAGTAGGTTAGCTTTGCACGACGCTCGCATCAGGTTTGGCGAGGCCCTAGCCATAGGCAGGATTCCAGCGGAGCAGGCGGCGTTCCAGCGCGCGGGCGACGAAGTCGGCCAGCTTGCCGAGGATCGCGTACAGCAGGATCCCCACCAGCACCACGTCGGTCTGCAGGAATTCCCGGGCGTTCATCGTCATGTAGCCGATGCCGGCCTGCGCCGAGATGGTTTCCGCCACGATCAGCAGTACCCAGACCAGGCCCAGCGAGAAGCGCACGCCGACCAGGATCGACGGCAGCGCCCCCGGCAGGATCACGTCGCGGTACAGCGGCCAGCCTTTCAGGCCATAGCTTTTCGCCATCTCGACCAGCGCGGCATCGGTGGCGCGGATGCCGTGGAAGGTGTTCAGGTAGACCGGAAAGAACACGCCGACTGCCAGCAGGAACAGCTTGGCCGTTTCATCGATGCCGAACCACAGGATCACCAGCGGGATCAGCGCCAGGGCCGGGATGTTGCGCACCATCTGCAGCGTGGTGTCGAGCAGCGTTTCGGCACGGCGGAAGCTGCCTGTCAGCAGGCCCAGGGCCAGCCCCAGGCCGGCGCCGACGGCAAAGCCGGACAGCGCCCGCCACAGGCTGGTGCGCAGGTGTTCCCACAGCTCGCCGGAAGCGGCCAGCGTCCAGAACGCGGTGGCCACGGCCAGCGGCTCGGGCAGGATGCGGCTCGACAGCCAGCCGGTGCGGGCGGATATCTCCCACGCCAGCAGCAGGCCGATCGGCAGCAGCCACGGCGCCAGCGCCGCGCTCAGGCGCGCCCGTCCGCCGGGCCGCGCCGCCACCGCCGCGGGTACCTGGGCGGCACGCATCTCAGGCGGCCTTCTTCGGCACGATATCGGTGGCCATCACTTCGCCGAACGGCCCGGTGATCGACACCTCGCCCTGCGCCTTCCCCCGCAGTTTGCCATCCTTGAGCAGCGGGAATACCAGTTCGGCGAAACGGTACGATTCTTCCAGGTGCGGATAGCCGGAGAAGATGAACGTCTCGATGCCCAGTTCCTCGTATTCGCGGATGCGCGCGGCCACCGTTTCGGCATCGCCGACCAGCGCCGTGCCGGCGCCGCCGCGCACCAGGCCCACGCCGGCCCACAGGTTCGGCGACACTTCCAGCCTGTCGCGCCGGCCGCCGTGCAGCGCGGCCATGCGGCGCTGCCCTTCCGAATCCATGCGGGCGAACGACGCCTGCGCTTTCGCGATTACGTCGTCGTCCAGGTGCGAGATCAGCCTGTCGGCCGCCTGCCATGCTTCCTCGTTCGTTTCGCGCACGATCACGTGCAGGCGGATGCCGAACTTCACGGTGCGGCCATGTTCCGCGGCGCGGCGGCGGATGTCGGCGATCTTTTCGGCCACCGCGGCCGGCGGCTCGCCCCACGTCAGGTACACATCCATCTGTTCGGCCGCCAGCTCGTGCGCCGCTTCCGACGAACCGCCGAAGTACAGCGGCGGATAGGGTTTCTGCAGCGCCGGGTACAGCGTCTTCGCGCCTTTTACCTGCAGGTGTTTTCCGTCGAAATCGAAGCCCGCATCGCCGCCCTCGCCGGACAGCGCACCGCGCCAGATGCGGATGAATTCGTCCGAGATCTCGTAGCGCGTAGCGTGGTCCGCGGTCAGGCCGTCGGCCGCCAGCTCGGCGGGATCGCCGCCGGTAACCACGTTGATCAGCAGGCGTCCGTTCGACAGCCGGTCGAAGGTTGCTGCCATGCGCACCGCCAGGCCCGGCGTGGACAGCCCCGGCCGGACTGCGACGAGGAACTTCAGGTTCTTCGTCGCGTGGATGAGCGACGACGCGACTACCCAGGCATCCTCGCAAGAGCGCCCGGTGGGCAGCAGCACGCCGTCGTAGCCCAGCGTGTCGGCCGCTACGGCCACCTGCCGGAGGTAGTCGGCATCGACGGCGCGCGCGCCTTTCGACGTGCCCAGGTAACGGCTGTCGCCGTGGGTAGGAATGAACCAGAACAGATTCAACGACATGTCAACACTCCGGAAATGGGATTATTTCGCCGATGCCAGCACGGCATCCCTGATGGCGATGGGTTTCGGGATCAGCTTCAGGCTGGCGAAGGCATCGGCGATCTTCTGCTGTTCGCGCAGCACCTCGTCCGACACCGGCGTGACGCCGTAGCTGTAGCGGGAAGCGGCCAGCGCCACCACGGCCGGATCGAGGCCGGTCTGGGCCGCCAGGATGGCGGTGACTTCGCCGGGATTGGCACGGCCCCAGTCGTCGACCCTGGCGATTTCCTCGAGCAGCACCTGGCGCAGCGCCGGATTGGCGCGCGCCCAGTCGCGCGATGCCAGGTAGAACTGGTGGTTGGCGACCAGGCCCTTGCCGTCGGCGAGCACGCGGGCCCCGAGCTGCTTCTGCGCGGCGGCAAGGAAGGGGTCCCAGATCACCCAGGCGTCCACCGATCCCCGCTCGAACGCGGCCCGTGCATCGGCCGGCGGCAGGTACACCGGCTGGATGTCCTTCCAGGCCACCCCGGCCTGTTCCAGCGCGCGCAGCAGCAGGTAGTGCACGTTGGAGCCCTTGTTCAGCGCCACGCGCCTGCCTTTCAGCTGGGCCACGCTTCTCAGCGTCGAGTCCTTCCGCACCACGATCGCCTCGCTGTGCGGCGATGGCGGTTCGTTGCCAACGTAGACCAGCGCCGCGCCCGCGGCCTGGGCGAAGATCGGCGGTGCTTCGCCGACGGTACCGAAATCGATGCTGCCCACGTTCAGGCCTTCGAGCAGCTGCGGGCCGGCGGGAAACTCGGTCCACTGCACCGTGACGCCCTGCGGCGCCAGGCGTTTTTCCAGCGTGCCGCGCCCTTTCAGCAAGGTGAGCGTGCCGTACTTCTGGTAGCCGATGCGCAGCACCTTGCCGTTCTGCGCGCCCGCCGGCGCCGCGGCGGCCGCGAATGCGGCGGCGACCAGCAATCCCAGGGTGCGGCGGCGCGCCGCGCGTTTCTGCAGTGGCGTCATCATGCGGCCTGCGACACGTAGGGGTGGTCCTGCAGGGAGCGTACCGGGGCCCGGGCCGCCCTGTCGGCCGCCTTGTCGACCGCAGTACGGTAGCCGAGCGCCCGGTCCAGCGTGGCCACGCCGGCGGCCACGCGCACGGCGATCTCCGGCGCCAACAGCACGCCTTCGTGCTCGCTCCACTGCACCTGGTGCGAGGTGGCGTAGATGCTGGCCAGTACCTGGTCCGCTTCCAGCGCATGCAGCACGGGGCGCAGCGCGTAGTCGAGCGCCAGCAGGTGCGACTGGCTGCCGCCGGTCGCCACCGGCAGCACGATCTTGCCGGCCAGGCCGTTTTGCGGCAGCAGGTCGAGGAAGGCCTTCAGCACGCCGGAATATGCCGCCTTGTAGACGGGCGTGGCGACGATCACCGCATGGGCATCGGCCACTTCCGCCAGCGCGGCGCGCACCACGGCGTCGGTGCTGTCCGCGGCCAGCAGTGCCTGGGCAGGCAGGTCGCGCACGTTCAGCCGCGCGGTGCGGTAGCCGAGGGAACCAAGCCTGTCGCCGAGGTGATGCAGCAGCCGGCTGGAGGTGGACGGTACCGCGGGGCTGCCGGAAATCAGGAGGATGCTCATGGAGGTTCGCCTTCGTTGACAGTTGATATGACAATGCAATGCCAGCAAGGCTACGGCAGCGCCACGCGTTGCAGAACGAATGCTTTCGCACTTCGATATGTGATTTTTTCAGCATGATTTCCGCGCATATCGAAGCGTGCTTTTCTTCGTGGACCGCGCCCGGGGGCACCGCGATACTGGCCGGGTCGTCAATTCATTGCCCGCCATGAACGCACCCGAACCAGTCTTGCAGCCTGCCCTCCCGCAAGGGAACACGCCTGCCGATCCGCTTGCCGTCGCGGCATCTCTCGCCGCCGAACTGGCCGTCACGGCCATCGAACGCGATGCAGCCGGCGGCCATGCGCGCCACGAGCGCCAGCTGATCCGCGCCTCCGGGCTGCTGACGCTGTCGATCCCCGCCGACTTCGGCGGCCAGGGCGCCGGCTGGGACACGACCTTGCAGACGGTGCGCATCCTGGCGCGGGCCGACAGCGCGCTGGCCCACGTGTTCGCCTTCCACCACCTGCAACTGGCCGGCGTCCAGCTCTACGGCACCCAGCAGCAGCAGCGGCACCTGCTGCATGCCACCGTCGACGATGGCCTGTTCTGGGGCAACGCGCTGAATCCTCTCGACCGCCGCCTGGTCGCCAGCGAGGCGAAAGGCGGCTTCCTGCTCGACGGTACCAAGAGCTTCGCTTCCGGTTCGGTGGGTTCCGACTGGCTGACGGTGTCCGCCTGGCACGAGGCCACGCAGACGTCGCTGATCGGCGTGCTGCCGACCGGCGCCGATGGCATCGACGTGCGGGCCGACTGGGACGCCTTCGGCCAGAAGCAGACCGACAGCGGCACCGTGCGCTTCCACGGCGCGCTGCTGCCGGTCGGTCTCGTGCTGCAGCAGCCGGGGCAGGCGCCGACGCCGCTGTCCACGGTGCGCTCGCAGGTCGCCCAGCTGATCATGACCAACCTGTACCTGGGCATTGCGGAGGGCGCATTCGCCGCCGCGCGCGACTACACCGCCAATGAAGCGCGGCCTTGGTTCGCCTCCGGCGTGGCCCATGCCGCCGACGACCCGTTCATCCAGCACCGCTATGGCGAGCTGTGGACGCTGCTGCGGCCGGCCGTGGTGCTGGCCGACCATGCCGGCCGCGAACTGGAACGCGTGTTCCGCCTTGGCGGCGGCGTGACAGCCCGCGAGCGGGGCGAACTGGCCATCGCCGGCGCCGAGGCCAAGGTGCTGGCGCACCGCGCCGCCATCGAGATCGGCAGCGCGCTGTTCGAGCTGACCGGAGCGCGCTCCACGTCCGCCCGCTTCGGCCTGGACCGCTACTGGCGCAATGCCCGCGTGCACACGCTGCACGATCCGGTCGACTACAAGTACCGCGACCTGGGGCGTTATGCACTGTCCGGCACGCTGCCGGAACCGGGGCCGTATTCCTGAACCGGCGGGGCGCTGCCCTGGCGGCGCCACCGTTGCGCCACTCTGCGCGACCGTCGTTCATAATCGATGGAAACAGGAGACGCCGATGGCCAATGCAATCAGGGACGACTACACCATCGCGGCGCGCTGCCTCGATCCCACCGAGGCGCACGTGCTGCGCGGCTGCCTGCAGGCGGCCGGCATTGCCGCCGCCGTGGCGGACGACCACCATTCGCAGGTCGACCAGCTGGTCTCGCCCGCGCTGGGCGGTGCCCGCGTGCTCGTGCATGAGCGCGACCTGGCGGCCGCGAAGGAAGTGCTGGCCGCCTACGAACGGGGCGACCTGGCACTGAAGGACGGGGAAGGCCCCGAATAGCGTCAGTCGCTGCGCGTGTGCGCCTGCGACACGTTGCTGTTCGGCGGGACGCTCTGCGTCAGCCACACATTGCCGCCGATCGTCGAGCCGGCGCCGATGGTGATCCGCCCCAGCACGGTGGCACCGGCGTAGATCACCACGTCGTCCTCGACGATCGGGTGGCGCGGCGTGCCCTTGATCAGCATGCCTGAAGCATCCGTCGGGAAGCGCTTTGCACCCAGCGTGACGTGCTGGTACAGCCGCACGCGCTCGCCCAGGATCGCCGTTTCGCCGATGACCACGCCGGTGCCGTGGTCGATGAAGAAGCTGGCGCCGATCCGCGCGCCGGGGTGGATGTCCACGCCGGTCAGCGAATGGCTGATGTCGCAGATCATGCGCGCCAGGAACGGCGAGCCGAGCCGGTGCAACTGGTGCGCCAGCCGGTAGTACAGGATCGCGATGGTGCCCGGATAGCACAGCATGATCTCGGCGATCGACGTGGCCGCCGGGTCGCCCGCATAGGCGGCCTGCACGTCCGACACCAGCAGGCCGCGGATCTGCGGCAGGCTGGCCGCGAAGGCGCGCGTGATGTCGTGCGCCTTCTGCGTCAGCGTGTCCTCGGCCAGGTCGGCATCGTCGGCGAACTGCAGGCCGCGCCGCACCTGCTCGGTGAGGCGGTTCAACGTGGTATTGAGCGTGTCGCCGACGAAATAATCGATGCTCTCGTCCGTCAGGTTGGGCCGCCCGTAGTGGGTCGGGAACAGCGCCGCCGACAGGCCGTTGACGATGGTGGTCAGCGCCTCGCGCGACGGCAGCTCGCGGACGCGGCGCTGGTGGCGGATATTGTGCGTGGCCTCGCGCGATACGCGCAGTGCCGCGACCACGGCATCCAGGTCCCAGTGGGCTGGCTTGACGCCGGTGCCGTCGAAGGTATCGATAGTCATGTTCTTTACTTGCTCATGTGTTGCGCAGGGTCCGCGCACGCGCATTCTACGAAAATTCGCGGCGCCCCGGTTATGCGATAAGTGCATATCGATATGCCCGCACGCTTTGCCGCGATCGCCGCCCGATCCGGCCGCCCGATCCGGCCGTACGATCCGGCCGTGCGGCAAGCCCGGCAGGCGCGATCCGGCTGGCGTACAATACGCGCCCGAAAAACAATAACGATACTCTCTCCATGAATATCCTGCTGACGGTGCTGCTGGCCGGCCTGACGATGGTGGGGCCGCTGGCCATCGATACCTACCTGCCGTCGTTCCCCGCGATCGGCGCCGAGTTCGGCGCCACGCCGATCGCCATCCAGCAGACGCTGTCGCTGTTCCTGTTCTGCTTCGCGTTCATGATGCTGTTCTACGGCACCCTGTCGGACACGCTCGGCCGCCGTCCCGTGATCCTGTGGTCGCTGGTGCTGTACATCATCGCCTCGGCAGGCGGCGCGCTGGCCGGTTCGCTGGGTTTCCTGCTGGCCTGCCGCGTGCTGCAGGGCCTGTCTTCCGGCGCCGGCTCGGTGGTCGGCCGCGCCATCGTGCAGGACCGCTTCGAGGGCGCCGATGCGCAAAAGATCCTCGGCCATATCATGATGGTGTTCGGACTGGCACCGGCGCTGGCACCGATCCTCGGCGGCTGGCTGCAGGTGTCGCTGGGCTGGCGCGCCATCTTCTGGTTCCTGGCCCTGTTCGGCGTGGTGATGTTCGTGGCCGTCTGGCGCTGGCTGCCGGAGAGCCTGCCGGAGGCGAAGCGCCATCCGTTCGAGTTGAAGCTGATCGCGGCGAACTACCTGAAGGTGCTGCGCCACCGCCGCTTCCTGCTGCTGTCGGCGGCGCTGGGGGTGGCGTTCGGCGGCTTCGCGCTGTATATCGGCTCGGCCGCCTACTTCATCATGAATATCCTGCACCTGCCGGAAACCGCGTTCGGCTGGCTGTTCATTCCGCTGGTGGCGGGCATGGTGGTGGGATCGGGGCTGTCCGGCAAGCTGGCGCGCAGCCGCACGCAGGCGCAGCTCGTCTGGATCAGCTATGCCGGCATGGCGGCCGCGGCGCTGGCCAATGTGGCGTACACGTATTTCTTCCCCGCCGAGGTGCCGTGGGCCGTGCTGCCGCTGTTCTTCTACTCGCTGGCACTGGCCCTGGCGATGCCGCCGCTGTCGCTGCTGGCGATGAACCTGTTCCCCGACAACAGCGGACTGGCGGCCTCGCTGCAGTCGTTCATCCAGATGACGCTGTTCGCACTGGTGTCCGGCCTCGTCGCGCCGCTGCTGTTCGACAGCGCGTTCAAGCTGGCATGCGGTGTGCTGGGCTGCCTGGTAGTCAGTCTGCTGTGCTGGATCCCCGCACGGCGAGGCTGATCCGCCCAGCCCGCCGCGGGCGGAGTAAGGGGATAACTGCGGGGCTGCCTGGTAGTCAGTCTGCTGTGCTGGATCCCCGCACGGCGAGGCTGATCCGCCCAGCCCGCCGCGGGCGGAGTAAGGGGAGAACTGCGGGGCTGCCTGTTAGTCAGTCTGCTGTGCTGGATCCCCGCACGGCGAGGCTGATCCGCCCAGCCCGCCGCGGGCGGTGTAAGGGAAAACTGCGGGGCTGCCTTTTGGTCAGCCTGCTGTGCTGGATCCCGGCGCGGCGAGGCTGATTCTGCCCGACGCGCCGGCTGACAGTCATGGCCAGGGAGCCGGTGTCACGTCCAGGTATTGCGGCCCGCCCTGCTCCGGTTCCGGCGCCGCCTGCGGCTCCTGCTTGAGCTTTTGCTCGGGCGGCAGGCCGAGGCCAAGGATTTCCTTGCGGCCCTCGACGAAATCGCTGGTGGTCAGCCGGTGCTCGGTATCGGGCCAGTTGGCAATCGCCCAGTTCTGCACTTCCTCGTAGCGTTTCCAGACTTCCGCCACGAACTTGCGGCGTTCCTCTTCTTCCAGTGGCATGATGATCCTCCGTTGTGTTTTTGCTACTTTACACGACGGGGATGAAATCGGGCGCAGCGTAACGCCGCCCCCCGGAGGTCACACCGGCACGATGCGGTAGGCGCAGCGCCGGTCGCCCGCCAGCTGGTGCTCGGTGCGCTCGACGGCGCAGGCGGGGCCCAGCACGCGCTGGAACACGTCGAGCTCGGAGCGGCAGAAGTTCTGGCAGGTGCGCGCGGCGGCGCAGATGGGACAATGGTTCTCCACCAGCAGCAGGCTGCCGTCCGGCTGCGTTTCCACCTCGGCCATGTAGCCTTCCACGTCGCGTGCGCGCGCCAGTGCCTCCACCCGGTCCGGCAGCGCGGCGGCGGCGCCAATCGTGTCGCGGTAGAACGCTTCGCTGGCGGCTTCGCGCGAGACGATCAGCTTGTCGAGGCCGTCGGCGCCGAACAAGGCCCTGACCTGGTCGATCAGCGCCACGGTGAGGTCGGCATGGCGGTCGGGGAAGCGCGCGTGGCCGGCATCGGTCAGCAGCCATCGGCGCGACGGCCGCCCCACTTTCTCGGCCACGTCCGCGAACGTCACCAGGCCCTTTTCCTCGGCCGCCTCGAGATGGCGCCGCGTACCCATCGATGTCAGCTCCAGCATGTCGGCCAGCTGCTGCGCCGTCTTCGGGCCGCGCGTCTTCAGCAGGAACAGGATGCGGTCGGCGGTATTCATCAGTGGATTCCTTTCAGTACGGGCGACAGTTCGCGGCGCCAGCCATGCAGCCTCCAGCCGGCCCACAGGCTCGCCGCGGCGCCCACCGCCAGCACGAGCCGGGTATCGATCAGCACCAGTACGGAGCCGGCCAGCGCCATCAGGATCGTGGCCAGGCAGAATGTCGTCGACATCAACCCCATCACGGCGCCCTGGCCATGCGCGGCGAACCGATCCGCCGCCCAGGGCTGCACCGTCGCGTTGAAGAACGCGTTGGGGATGCCGAACAGCGCGATGGCGACCAGCCCGGTCCAGAGATTGCCGAAGGCCACGCAGGCGACCGACAGCGCGATGCCCCAGGCGAACCAGCCGGCCTTGCGCAGCGACTCGCCGCCCGAACACTGGCCCATCATGCGCCCGGCCACGACGGAGGCCGCCGTCATGATGCCGCACATCGCCATATTGATCAGCGCGATCCGCGCGGCATCATATTGCCCCTCTTCCACCAGCCACAGGGGATAGAACTCGTAGAAGGCCGCCACGCCGCAGAAACCGGCCAGCTGGATGAAGAACAGCGTGCGCGGCTCGGCATGGCGCAGCAGGTTCAGCGCGTGGCGGTGGCGGGCCACCTGCCATAGCGACGTGGTTTCCTTCGATGCCGGCTCGCGTGGCAGCGCGATCGCCGCCAGCAGGCCGGCCAGCAACAGCGCGGCAATCGCGGCGGCGAACGGCACCACGATGCCGAAGCCCAGCGTCAGCCCGGCCAGCATCGGGCCCACCAGCCAGCCCAGGTGGAATGCGCCGTTCACCAGCGACAGGCCGCGCGTCCGCTCGGCGCCGGTGAATTTCTCGGCGATCAGCGCCCGGCAGATCGAGCCGTTCCCTTCCAGCAAACCGGTGGCGAACCGGGCCAGCACGAACAAGGGGTAGGATTCCTGCACCAGGGCCATGGCCGTCAGTGCGTGGCCGGCCGCCGCGCCAAAGGCGGTGCCCAGCAACAGGGGCCGGCGGCCATAGCGGTCGGACAGCGGCCCCAGCAGCGTGGCGCCGATGAGCAAGCCGAGGGGATTCACGGTCAGGGCGATGCCGAACAGCAGCTTTGGCGGCAAGCCCAGGAATGCATTCAGGCCATTGGTGGCGCCCGAGGCGAACAATGGCGGCAGGATCGGGTATGGCAGCGATGCGCCGACGGTCGACAGCAGCGCCAGCAGGCAAGCCGCGGCGAGCAGCAGCGAATGGTTTAAACGGTTCATGCGCCGACTATACGGCGAGCCCGACAATAAGTAAACAATTTCATTTATTTAACTGCGCGCAATGGCCGGCGCGGCCCGGCGCCGGGGCACTAGAGGTTGCGCTGTACCCAGGCGACGATACTGCCGGTATCCATCGCGCCAGGCTGGCGCGCCACTTCCCGGCCGTTGCGGAACAGCGCCAGCGTGGGAATGCTGCGGATGCCATGGCGCGCGCCGAGCTCCTGGTTGGCCTCGGTATCGACTTTCACCAGGCGCAGGCGCGGCTCCAGCTGCCGGGCCGCCTGGGCATAGAACGGCGCCATCGTGCGGCAGGGTCCGCACCACGGCGCCCAGAAATCGACCAGTACCGGGATGTCGCTGCGTTCGATGTGCTTGCCGAAGCGCGCGGCCGGCAGGTCGACCGGCTGGCCGGTAAACAGGGAGCCCTGGCACTTGCCGCACGTTGGCCCTTCGCCGAGCCGTTCCTGCGGCACGCGGTTGACGGCATCGCAGTGGGGGCAAACGATGTGCAGCGGTGTGGTCATGAATGGTCCCGGGCGTTGCGGTTCTTGACGATGCCACGGACATTCGTGGCGGCAAGGCAGCAGTTTAACGCGATCAGTGCCCAGGCGTCGTCATGCACGCCCCAGGCGATCCACATCGCGTTACTGACCAGGAAAACGATGAAGCCGGACAGGCGCCGGCCGGGCCGCTGCGAGGCGACCAGCCAGGCCGCCAGCAGCGATGCGGCCATTGCCGGCCATTGCAACAAATCGATCCAGTCTCCCATGCAGCCGCTCCTTGCTCATCCGTCGAACGGCAAGTGTAGCGCCCGGCCTCGAAGCGTGTCGCATGGGTGCGGGTGCATCTACAAGGGCTGCTCTTCCTTGCGCTGCGGACCCGCCGCAGCGCGGGTGGCCGCCTGCGCGGCGTGGGCGGCCTGGCTAGCCAGGTCGAGGCCGTTACCCATCGCGGCGCGCGCCTGGCGGGTGGCGCTGTCGACCATGCTGTCCAGCGGGTTGGCCAGCTGGCGCATCGTGTCGTGCTGCTGGCGCAGCGTGCGTTCGGTTTCCTCGGACGTCACGCGGGTGACTTCATCGGTGAATTCGCGCGCCGCGCGGGCCGTTTCGTCGGCGTGCTCGCCGGCCACGCGCACCAGCCTGGTCTGCCCTTCGGCGGCGATCCTCGACAGCTGCTGCTGGTAAGCGCGGAACCGGTCGGCGGCCGGCTGCGCCCGCGCGGCCGTGACGGTAAACACTTCGGTGGGCTTGTCCGCCGTGACCATGGCCTGGCTGGTCGCCGCCATGTCTTCCAGCCAGGTCTGGGCTACCTGGAGGTGTACCTCGTTGAACTGCTGGGCCATCTGGAACAGCGAACGGGAAAAGTCGTTGAAGAACGAAACCTGGGCCTGCACGTGATTCTTCGCGGCAGGCGTGATGCTTTGAGAAAAAGGGAACATGGTTGCCTCTTGTGATGAATGCAGTGTTTCAGGACCGCCGACAGACCGGCGGCGTTCGCACCGCGTGAGTGAAGAAAATCCGGACGAGAAATTTGAACGAAAACTGGATGAACAATGATGGACGAACAATGATGGACGAACAATGATGGACAAAAAATCGCGAGGTAAAAACAGTGCCATCGCATATCGACACCACCGCAGGTGGCGCGAATGACAAGGCTACGTGCGCGGTCGGCCATCAAGCATGATCTCGATCAAATGTGCTCGCCTGGATAAAGCAACGCACGCTATCGTGCGCCGATCCTCTCCGAACGCCGTTATGTTCAGCAGCGGTGCGCCCCATGCCGGCACGCCGCGCGCCGGCCCGCGACAGGCCGCCGCGGCGTGCAGGGCATCACCATGTCAGCCATGACAGTCGGGGCAACGGGGAGTCCCACGATGAATGTCACCCTGCTTACCCAGCTTGCGGGAGCGTTGCGCATCGGCGTGATCCTGGCGATCGCGCTGCATGCGCTCGCGCTCGTGCCGCAATTCCGTGCCCGATATTTCCAGCCGCGTTACGTGAACGTGACCCTGCTAGGCCTGGTACTGGGCGTGGCGCATGGCGCCGTGCTGGCGCTGGCCGGCGTTGAACTGGCCGCGGCCGATACGCCGCGCCGCGCCGATGCCGTGGCCTGGAGCCTGGCGGCCGCCGTGCTGCTGAACCTGGTGGTGGCGGCACAGAACCTGCTGGCGGTGGTGGCGCTGCTGCGGCTGCACCGGGCCAGCGCCGTGCTGGCGCACAGCATCCGCGGCGCCGTGCAGCCGATGGTGTGGAGCAGCGCGATACTGGCCGTGGCCGCCTGGGCGGCCGTCTACGGCTGGCTCTGACGGCCCGCCACCAGGAAGCGTTGCAGGTAGGGTGCCGTGCGGCTCTCCGCCGCCTTGGCCACCACCGCCGGCGGACCGGCGGCAACGATCCGGCCGCCCTCCTCGCCGGCCCCGGGGCCGATGTCGATCACCCAGTCGCTGGCCGCCACCACGCGCATATCGTGTTCGACGGCGATCACGGTGTTGCCGGCATCGACCAGCTTCTGCAGTTGCGCCACCAGCCGTTCCACGTCGGCCGGGTGCAGCCCGGTGGTCGGCTCGTCGAGGATGTACAGCATGCTGCCGCGCGCCGCGCGCTGCAGTTCGGTGGCCAGCTTGATGCGCTGGGCCTCGCCGCCGGACAGTTCGGTGGCGGGCTGGCCCAGCCGCAGGTAGCCCAGGCCGACGTCGCGCAGCACGTCCAGCGCGCGGCGCAGCGGCGCCTCGTCGGCAAAGAATTCCCAGGCCGCGTCGACCGTCATCGCCAGCACCTCGGCCACGTTGCGGTCGCGGTACGTCACTTCCAGCGTCTTCGCGTTGTAGCGCGCGCCGCCGCACACCGGGCAAGGCGCGTAGACGCTGGGCAGGAACAGCAGCTCGACCATCACGAAGCCTTCGCCCTCGCAGTTGCCGCAGCGGCCCTTGGCCACGTTGAACGAGAAGCGCCCGGCATCGTAGCGGCGCGCCTTCGCCGTCTTCGTCGCCGCGAACAGCTTGCGCACGTGGTCGAACAGGCCGGTGTACGTGGCCAGGTTCGAACGCGGCGTGCGGCCGATCGGTTTCTGGTCGACCCGCACCAGCCGCCGGATGCCTTCCAGGCCGGCGACGATTTTTCCTTCCAGCGCGGCGGGCTCCTGCTGCTCCAGCTCGTCGCCCTCTTCCGCTTCCACGGCCGGCTCGTGGCCCAGCGCGCGCGCCACCAGTTCGACCAGCACCTGGCTGACGAGGCTCGACTTGCCGGAGCCTGATACCCCGGTTACCGCCGTCAGCGCGCCGAGCGGGAAGGCACAGGACAGCCGGTGCAGGTTGTTGCGCGTGACGCCGGCCAGCTCCAGCCAGCCTTGCGGCGCACGGGGTTCCCTGGCCGGCGGCGCCTGTTCCGGGAACAGGTAGTGCCTGGTCCGCGACGCCTCGACGGCCTTCAATCCCTGCGGTGCGCCGCTGTACAGCACTTCGCCGCCGCCCTCGCCGGCCGCCGGACCGACGTCGACGAGCCAGTCGGCATGCCGGATCACGTCCAGCGCATGCTCGACGACAAACAGCGAATTGCCGGCCGCCTTCAGGCGGTCCAGCGCGCGCAGCAGCGCCACGGTATCGGCCGGGTGCAGGCCGGCCGACGGCTCGTCCAGCACATAGACCACGCCGAACAGGTTCGAGCGCACCTGCGTGGCCAGCCGCAGCCGCTGCAGTTCGCCCGGCGACAGCGTCGGCGTGCCGCGGTCCAGCGCCAGGTAGCCCAGGCCCAGGTCGAGCAGCACGTCCAGCCGCGCCATCACGTCCTGGGCGATGCGCTGCGTGACGATCAGCTTTTCCGGATGCGCGGCGCGCTGCTTCGCGCCGACCTTCGCCGTGCCGTCCGCATACGGCGCCATGGTGCGGGCCAGCCGCTGTAGCGGCAGCCGCGCCAGCTCGGTGATGTCATACCCGGCGAAGGTGACGGACAATGCCTCCGGCCGCAGCCGCCGGCCGCCGCACGCCGGGCATTCGGTGCTGACCATGTAGCGCGCCACGCGCTTCTTCATCGCCGCGGACTCCGTGGTGGCGAAGGTCTGCAGCACGTACTTGCGCGCGCCGGTAAACGTGCCCTGGTAGCTCGGCGTGTCCTTGCGCTTCAGCGCGCGCCTGGTTTCCTCGGGCGTCAGGCCGGCGTAGACGGGCACGGTCGGCTGCTCGTCGGTGAACAGGATCCAGTCGCGCGTCTTCTTCGGCAGGTCACGCCACGGCGTATCGACGTCATGGCCCAGCGTGACGAGGATGTCGCGCAGGTTCTGGCCATGCCAGGCGGTCGGCCAGGCGGCGACGGCACGCTCGCGGATCGTCAGCGTATCGTCCGGCACCATCGACGCTTCGGTGGCCTCGTACACGCGGCCCAGGCCATGGCATTGCGGACAGGCGCCTTCCGGCGTGTTCGGCGAAAACGATTCGGCGTACAGCAGTTCCTGGCCGGGCGGATAGTCGCCGGCGCGCGAATACAGCATGCGCAGCGAATTCGACAGCGTGGTCACGCTGCCGACCGACGAACGCGTGGTGGGCGTGCCGCGCTGCTGCTGCAGGGCCACCGCGGGCGGCAGGCCATCGATCTCGTCGACCTGCGGCACCGGCATCTGGTGGAACAGCCGGCGCGCATACGGCGACACCGATTCGAGGTAGCGGCGCTGCGCTTCCGCATACAGCGTGCCGAACGCCAGCGAGGACTTGCCGGAACCGGACACGCCGGTAAACACGACGAGCGCATCGCGCGGCACGTCGAGGTCGACGTTCTTCAGGTTGTGTTCGCGCGCGCCGCGCACCGTGACGTAGCCCGCCCTGGCATGACGGCTCATGTTTCCTCCTCCCCGTGCAGCGGCTCGGGCATGGGCTCGGCCAGGGGTTCGATCAGGTGCGCGCCGTCGCGCCCGGCGTAATTGACGTCGGTGCTGACGGGATGCCACGCGAACGCTTCCGGTCCGAGCGCCATCTGCCGCGCCAGCATCTCGGCCTGCTCGCGCGGCAGGTCCGGATCGAGCCAGGTGGCGGCATCGGCGGCGCCCAGCACGACCGGGCGGCGGTCGTGCACGTCGACCATGCCGCCCTCGGCATCGGCCGTCACCAGCACGAAGCCCGACTCGGCCTTGTTTTCCGGGTTATCGTCACGCAGCGGGGCAAAGCTGGCCAGCGCCAGCATGAACAGCGGTTCGCGGTCGGCGCGGTGGATGTGCCAGGGCTGGCGCTTGCCCTTCGCGCCGGTCCATTCGTACCAGCCGTTCGCGGGCACGACGGCGCGGCCGCTCTTCAGCAGCCGGCCCCAGTACCGGTTGGTGATCTTCTCGATGCGCGCGTTGACGCAGACCGGCAGCTTGTCGGCCGCCCAGGAGGCGCGGTAGCCCCAGAACATGTCGTCCACATGCAGCTTGCCGTCGACCATGTGCAGCACCGGGCGATAGGTGCCGGGCGCCGCGTTGAAGGTCGGGCGGGCCGCGCTGTCATAGACCGCGTCGGCCCAGCCGAAGGCGGTCACGTAGCGCCGCGCGATGTCGCTTTGATCGAAACGTCCACACATGTTGCCATGGTAGCAGCATGTCCGCGGCCTTCCGCGCACGGCTGCCGCGCATGGCCGGGCAGCGGGCTTACTCGGTCTGGCCGGTCATCGTGTCCTTCGGCTGCTCGGTCACTTCGCCCCACACGACATAGTCGTCCACCGAGTACAGCTTGCAGGGTTCGCGGCTGGCGGCCTGGCAGGCGGCCAGCGCGCGTTCGTTCGGCATCTCGCCTTCCTCGGCCCAGCCCCACGCGCCGGACGACGACACGGCGAATGCGCGCGGCGTCTGCTTGGTCAGGAAGGCCTTGTACTGCTGGCGTCCGTTCTCGGGCAGGAAGGGCACGGCGGCCACGTCGTCGAGCGCGGCGAAGTCGGTGCGCGGCTGCGGCGCAGGTTCGGCAACGGCGTACACCTGGTCGACCGGCATGCCGACCTGGCGCAGGAAGCGTTCCACTTCCGGCAGCCAAACCTGCTGGCCGTCGCGGCTGCCCAGCATCGTGTGCGCGTCGTGCTTGAATGGGCCGTACGCCACCAGCTGCACCTTGCCGCCGTTGGCGGAAAACGCGTCGTACATGCGGTTCACCAGCGCCGGGTTGAAATAACTGTCGTTGGCGCCGTACATCCACAGCGTTTCGATGCGGTTCCTGCGGCCGAACTCGGCGAACGCGCCCACCAGCGACTGCTGCCAGTCGCAGCTGCCGCCGTGCACCTTCAGGCCGCCGGCGAAGTTCATGATGCCGCGCACGCCCGGCAGTTCCTGCGTCGACAGCGCGATGCTGGCCAGCCCGCCGTACGACTGGCCGGCGATCACGATGCGGTCCGGGTCGATGTAGGCCTGCTCGCGGGCGTAGGCCACCACGTCGGCGATATCGCCGGCCTGCTGGTAGCCGTTGGCCTTCATGTTGCAGCCGAAATCGGAGTACGTGCCGCCGGAGTGCGCGAAGCCGGTACGCATCGGCACCATCACCGCGTAGCCGCGGCGCACGAACTGCGTGGCCATGTAGACGAAGCGGTCGCGCGGCTGCGCGCGCGGGTCGCCCGGCGACTTGCCGTGGTTGATGATCAGCAGCGGGAACGGCCCGGGTCCGGCCGGCTTGTACAACGTGGTCTCGAGCTTCACGTTCATCCGCGGCCCGGCGGGCACCATTACGATCTGCTCGTTGAGCCGGGCGTCGAGCGGCAACCGCAGCGCCGCCGCGGCAGTGCCAGAGAGCACAACGCAGGACAGCACGGCGGTCGACAGGATGGCGGCAAACTGGCGAAGTCGGGACAGGGCGGACACGGCAGACTTTCGGGAAATTGGCGTTAGGCAATAACCCGATTCTGGTGTCAAACCTCATGTATTGCAATCCAAAAAGATTAACGTAAGCAATTTTTAAGCGTCCGGAGCATCATAACTGTTGCTTTTCAGAACGCCCTTGCCGCCACGCACGATCCATGCCGCCGCGCACCCGGCGCCGGCCAGCGCGAGCCCGGCCGACAGCCACATCACGTGGCGGAATCCGGCCACGAACGCCTGCCGGACAATGTCGCGCACCTGCTCGCGCTGCGCGGGGCCAAGGCCGGGCGGCGCCTCGATGGCACCGAGGCGGTCCTTCTGCACCAGCACCTGCTGCGCCACGCCGGCGGGCAAGGCCGCGGCGCGCAGGCGGCGTGCCAGTTCGTCATCGAATGCCCGGCTCATCGCAATGCCCAGCACGGCGATCGCCAGCAGCGCCGCGGCCCGGGAGACGGCATTGTTGATGCCCGACGCCGCCCCGGCCTGCCGCGCCGGCACGGCATTCATGACCGCCGTGGTCAGCGGCGCGACCGCGACCGTCATGCCGATGCCCAGCACCACCACGCCCGGCAGGAACGTGGTCCAGTAAGGTCCGCCCACGCCGGGCCGGCCCAGCAGCGCGAAACCGGCGGCAGCCAGCACCGGACCGAGCACCAGCGGCAGGCGGGCGCCGAAACGGTCGGCCAGCGCGCCGGCATGGCGTGAAAAGGCGAACATGATCAGGGTGAACGGCAGCAGCGCCGCGCCGGCGGCGGTGGCCGACCAGCCCTGCGCCTGGATCAGGTTCAGCGGCAGGAAAAACAGCCCGCCGCCCAGTGCGCCGTACAGGAACAGCGTCAGCAGGTTCGCGCCGGCGAAGTCGCGCGAGCGGAACAGGGCGGGCGGCAGCATCGGCGCGGCGCTGCGCCGCTCGACACGCCAGAACGCCGCCAGCGCCAGCACGCCCGCCGCCAGCGGCCCCCACACGGCAGGGTGATGCCAGCCAGCCTGCGGTGCCGCGATGAAGCCATGTACCAGCAGCCCCAGGCCGCCACTGGCCAGCAGCGCGCCCGGCCAGTCGAGACCCGCCGCGCCGCTGGCGAGCACCGTCTCGTCGCGGCTTTCCGGCACGTGGCGCAGCGCCAGCCACAGCACGGCGCCCGCCAGCGGAACGTTGATGAAAAAAGCGTAACGCCACGACAGGTGTTCGACCAGCCAGCCGCCCAGCACCGGCCCCAGCGCCGCCGTGATCGCGGTCCAGCCAGACCAGGTGCCGATCGCCCTGCCCCGCGCCTTTTCCCCGAACGCCGCGCTGATGATGGCCAGGCTGTTCGGCACCAGCAGTGCCGCCCCGACGCCCTGCACGGCACGCGCCGCGATCAG
Organism: Pseudoduganella sp. jia 9; assembly: GCF_055502615.1. Classification (NCBI taxonomy): domain Bacteria; kingdom Pseudomonadati; phylum Pseudomonadota; class Betaproteobacteria; order Burkholderiales; family Oxalobacteraceae; genus Pseudoduganella; species Pseudoduganella sp. jia 9. Next base: position 258,953 of record NZ_JBUPWE010000013.1, read on the forward strand.
CTGTCCGATCGTGGCGCTGGCGCCGCAGGCGACGGACGCGATGCCGAACACCAGCACGCCGGCAACGAAGATGCGCCGCCGGCCGAAACGGTCGCCCGCCGCGCCGCCCGCCAGCAGCAGCGCCGCCAGCATCAGCGCGTAAGCCTCGACCACCCATTGCACCTGCGCCATGCCGGCGCCGAAGGCATGCTGCAAGGCGGGCAACGCCACGTTGACGACGGTGCCGTCGATGAACGCCATGCCGGAACCGAGGATGGTGGTGAGCAGCACGAGCCGGCTGCCGCGCGGCGCGGGTGTGGCGGCCATGGCATTTCTCCAACTCGTTGATGGACTGTTACTGTATTCCCATTTTTACGACACCATGGCGCCTGCCGCGCCATGTCGTGCAAGCGTGCGCGGGCCTGCGCGGGCCGTTTTCAGTAAACTGGCTGTTCTTCTGAAGGAACACCGCGTGACAATTTCGGCATTGGGCATCGGCTTGACGGGACTGCAGGCCAATGGCAAGGCACTGGGCGTGGAGGCGCATAACACCGCCAACATGAATACCGGCCACTTCGTCCCGCAAGCGGCAAGCTTCAACGAGGCGCGCCCGGCCGGCACCGGCGTCACGCTGTCGATCGCGGCGCGCGACCTGTCGGCCGCGGAAAACGTCGGCGGCGCGCCGTCCGGCACCGATCCAGCCGCATCGATCGTCAATTCACTGGTCTACAAGGCCGGCTTCGAGCTGTCCGCCAGATTGATCCAGGCCGCCGGCGAGCGGCTCGGCACGCTGATCGACATTCGCGCCTGACACGCTCCCCCATCCGGAAGAGTCCGTTACGCCTGTTCAATTCGTGCCGTTATGGCATGATCGCCCGATCTCTCTCGAACCGGACCGGGCATGACATCGACCGACACTTTTACCCCCGCACCCCCCGCACCTTTCACTCACCTGATTTCCGACTGCGACGGCGTGCTGATCGACAGCGAAGCCGTCGCCCTGCAGGCCCTGGTCGATTACCTGGCCCCATTGCATGCCGACCGTGCCACGCTGGCCGCGCTGATCCGTCCCCGCCTGGGCCTGAAGCTGGAAGCGCTGGTGCTCGGCGTGTGCGCCGAGCTGGGCCTGCCGGAGCCGACCGTGCCGGACCTGGCCGTGATGCGCTCGGTGGTGGAAGGCGAATGCGACCGCAAGGCACAGCCGATCGCCGGCGTGCGCGAAGCCTATGCGGCGATCCCGCTGCCGAAGGCGGTGGCCAGCAACAGCCGCCAGGCGCGGGTGCAGGGCCTGTTGAACCGCACCGGGCTGGCGCAGCTGTTCGACGGCGGCTTCTATACGGCCGACCTCGCCGGGCGACCGAAGCCGGATCCCGCCGTCTACCTGGCGGCCGCGGCGGGCATGGGAGCGGCCCCGGCGAACTGCATCGTGATCGAGGACAGCGTGACCGGCGTGCACGCGGCGGTGGCCGCCGGCGCCACGGTGCTGGGCTTCGGCGGCGGCGAGCACAGCCCGCCGGACCAGGCGCGCCTGCTGCGCGAGGCCGGTGCCGCCCACGTGTTCGGATCGATGGCGGAACTGCCCGAGCTGGTGAACCGGCTGACAAGCGGGGCACCAGGACGCATTATCGGCTGACGTTCCGGCTGACGTTCCGGCTGACGTTCCGGCGGCCGAGCCCGCGACGGCGCGGCTGCGCGCCGCCGGCCGGCATCAGCCCGGGCCGCCCATCGTCGGCTCGCCGACACCCTTCAGCAAGCCCTCGATCGCATGTTCCTGCACGATCGGTTCGAGCCGGTCGACGACGCGGCATGCCAGGTGGCGCCTCACCTTCTCCGGCAAACTGTCCCAGTAGCCGCGCGTGACCTGCAGATCATGCTTGTCGGCGTTGGTGCCGTCCGGCGCATCCACGCCGAGCACGAACACGGGGCGCGACTTGTCCGAACGGTTGGCGGTGCCGCGGTGTATCGTCAGCGCCGAGCGGGCCGAGATGTCGCCCATCTGCGCCAGCTTGCGCTGCGCCCGCGCCTCGTAGCGCGGCCACAGGTCCTGGGCCGGGAACATCGGATTGCCGCCAGCCAGGCTGTCCCATTGCGTGCCGGGGGCGATCTCGAACGGCCCCATGTCTTCGGTAACGTCGACCGTGGTGATGTTGAAGGCCAGCGAGTTGAGCCGGCGGCCCACCAGCGTCGCATCCGGTATCGGAAAGTCACGGTGCCACGGCTGGTGCAGCGCGCCGGGACCGGGCACGTCGAAACCGGCCTCGACCACCTTGTAGTCCGGCCCGAGGATCGCCTCGCACACTGCCGCCACCCACGGATGCGTGACGATGTCGGCAAAGCCGCGCAGCCGTTCCGGATGGATTTCAACGTAGAAGCGGTTCGGCCCGCGGGGCAGCGCGCCGCCGGGCTGGCGCTGCGCTTCGGCGAACAGCGTGTCGATGTCTTCGCGCAGGCGCTGCACCCACTCGCGCGAGAACGCCCCTTTCAGTGCGGTGAAGCCGTCGCCGTACAGCGCGCCCATGATCGCCGCGGTGTCGTAGCCGCCGTTGCCGCCGTTGCCAATATCGTTCATCGTGCCCTCCGTTGCCGCCATTGTAGGCAAAACCGCCGGCGGGCGCGGCACGGCTGGCGGTGCGCGATATGTGCGCGCGCGAACAGCAAGCGCCTGCCCCGCCCCTTACGATGGCCCGCAAACCAACCAATACAGAGGCCCGGGAGGAGCAATCATGACGATCGGACGGCAAAAGGACGATGCCAGCGTACCGACCGAACAGCAGGCCGATGGCCAGGTGATCGGCAAGCTGGCCTGCGGCGAGCTGGAAGGCAATTCGGTGTCCACGCTCGGCAGTCCGGGCGTGCGGCACTGGCAGGCCACTTACCTGGAGCACGCCGACCTGGCCGACCGCGGCAATATCTTCTTTGCCGCCGTCGAGATGACGCGCATGCCGATGCTGATCACCGACCCGAACCAGCCGGACGATCCGATCGTGTTCGTCAACGGCGCCCTGCTCGACCTGACCCTGTACCAGGAAGAACAGCTGCTGGGCCGCAATTGTCGCCTGCTGCAGGGGCCGGACACCGACCCGCGCACCGTGGCGGAAGTGCGCGAGGCGCTTGCCGAACAACGTGCCGTGGCGGTCGACATCCTGAACTACAAGGCCGACGGCACGCCGTTCTGGAATGCGCTGTTCATCGGGCCGATCTTCGACAAGGCCGGCAAGCTGCTGTATTTCTTCGCCTCGCAGATGGACATCACGCAGCGGCGCATCCACGAACAGTCGTACCTGCAGGCGCAGAAGATGGAAGCGGTCGGCCAGCTGACGGCGGGCCTGGCGCATGACTTCAACAACCTGCTGCAGGTCGTCAACGGCAACCTCGAACTGGCCCAGCGCCTGATCGATGCCAAGCCGCAGGCGCTGCAGGCGATCGGCCGCGCCCAGCGCGCCGCCATGAAAGGCGGTGCGCTGACCCAGCAGTTGCTGACCTTCGCCCGCAAGCAGCGGCTGGAGCCGCGCCGCATCAACCTGAACGCGCTGGTGCTGGAGTTTTCCGAAATGCTGGTGCGCACGCTCGGCCAGGAAGTGCAATTGCAGCTGGACCTGCGCCCCGGCCTGCCGCCGTGCGTGCTCGACCCGACCCACCTGGAAATGGCGCTGCTGAACGTGCTGATCAACGCGCGCGACGCGCTGGGCGGCGGCGGTACCGTGACCGTGGGCACTTCCGTGCTGAGCGATGCCCGCAAGCTGGCCATCCACCACCTGGCACCCGGCCAGTATGTGGTGATCTGCGTGGTCGACCAGGGCTGCGGCATGACCCAGGAAGTGATGCGCCGCGCCACCGAACCGTTCTTCACCACCAAGGGACCGGGCACCGGCCTCGGCCTGGCCATGGTGCACGGCTTCGTGCAGCAGTCGCATGGCCGGCTCGACATCGAAAGCAAGCCGGGTGCCGGCACCACGGTACGGATGATCTTCCCCGTTGCCGACCAGGCCGAGGCGGCTAAAACTCCCCCCGCGAACGGCCGCGCCGCCCCGGCCGGCGGCAAGGCCACGATCCTGCTGGTGGAAGACAACGAGGACGTGCGCCAGCTGGGCCGCACGATGCTGGAGACGCACGGCTATGCGGTGGTCACCGCCGCCAGCGGCGAGGAAGCGCTGCGGCTGCTGGCGGAACACGACGGCGGCGCGCAGGACGGCATTGGCCTGCTGTTCTCCGACGTCATCATGCCCGGCGGGATGACGGGGCTGCAGCTGGCCGAGGAAGTGCGCCGGCGCCGGCCCGGCCTGCCGATCCTGCTGGCCACCGGCTACATGGAACAGTTGCCGGACGCGCGCAGTCCGGCATTCCCGGTGCTGCCGAAACCCTACAAGGAAAGCGAACTGCTGGCCCGTATCGCCGATGCGCTGGCCGGCAGGGGCGCGCGGCCGCACCCGGCCAGTGTCTAGGAGGCTGGCGGCTCACCCGCTGCCGCACGGGCGGCGAGCCGGCGGCGATCAGGTGAGCAGCGTGGGACGGATGCCCGGGCAATCGGTATCGACCACCCACATCGGCCGCCCGCCATGCACCGTGCGCGGCGTGCGCAGCACGTAATCGAAGCAGCGGTGCCGGTCCAGCAGCGCGATGGCGGGCGGCAGCAGCGCCAGCACGCGCATCCGTGCGCAGCCGGGAATCGTGCGCAGCGCCCGCGCCAGCTGGAAGCCGTCGAGGTAGCGCAGGTCCAGGCCCAGTACCGCGGCCGTGGGGAAAAAGGCGCGCGCCTTGTCGAGTGCAGCCACGCCGTCGAAGGCGGTGCGCACGGAAAAACCGGCGTTGCCGAAGGTGCGCGCGAGCGCCTCGGCCATTGCATGGTCGGCACTGGCCACCAGCACGCGGTCGCCAGGCTTGAAAGGTGTAATCAGCGATGCGGTCGTCATTCTCTTCCCCTCCTCGTGGAGCCGATTCTGGCACGGGCCGCTACCAGCGCTGTAGGTATACGCCTCGTACCGGCGTCGGATCATGCGCAGGCAAGCGCCTGCGCCCTGCGTGGCGCGCGCCTTGGCCGGAACGCGCTATGCTCGAAGACGCAGCGCACACCACGACACGACCGCCGAGGCCGCACCATGGAATACACGGATGACCCGGATGACCTGGTAAGACTGCCCTTCCGCGATCGTGCCCAGGCCGCCGAGCTGTTGGCCGAGCGCCTGCTGCGCTGGCGCGGCAGCAAGCCGCTGGTGCTGGCGATTCCGCGCGGTGCCGTGCCGATGGGCCGCATCGTCGCCGACCGCGTCGAAGGCGAGCTCGACGTGGTCATGGTGCGCAAGATTCCTTCCGCGATCGATCCCGAACTCGCCGTCGGCGCCGTCGACGAACACGGCACCGTCGAACTGGCGCCTTATTTCCACCGCACCCGTACCGGCATGGAGTGGGTCGACGCCCAGGTGCGCGAACAGGTGGCGCTGATGCGGCGGCGCCGCGCCGCGTACGGCCCGTCCGCGGAGGTGCGCGACCGTATCGTGCTCGTCATCGACGATGGCCTGGCCACCGGCTCGACGATGGCGGCCGCCCTGCGCGTGCTGCGCGCCAGGCAGCCGCGCCGGCTGGTCGCCTGCGCGCCCGTCGCCTCGGGCGACGCCGTGGCACTGATTGCGCCGCTGTGCGACGACGTGGCGGTGCTTGCCACGCCGTTCAACTTCCTCTCCGTCAGCCGGCATTACGAAGTATTCCCGCAAATCGAGGAAGCGGAAGTAATACGCCTGCTGGACCGGGTGGCCTGACCTACCCGATTTTCCTACAACCGCCGACGGTCCGTTCCTATACCGCGCGAGCGGACCTGCCGCCATCATGCGTTGGCCGGCGCACGTGCGCCGTTCGCGACACCACCGACCAATCAGACACCGGGAGAACGACATGGCAACGAAGGAACCTCGCGACCACCTGCTCGACTGGCTGCGCGATGCGCATGCAATGGAACAGCAGGCCGAAACGATGTTGAAGGCGCAGGCCGAACGGCTCGTGCACTACGGCACGCTGAAGGCGCGCGTGCTGCAGCACCTGGAGGAAACGGAATGGCAGAAGGCACAACTGGAAGAATGCATCGCGCGGCTGGGCGGCAGCCCGTCCGTGCTGAAGGATCTGTCGATGAAGATGATGGCCTTCGGCCAGGCCGCGATGGGCATGGCGGTCGAGGATGAAGTGGTGAAGAACTCGCTGCAGAGCTATATCTTCGAGAACATGGAAATCGCCAGCTACACGGTCCTGATTGCCGCCGCCGAGCAAGCCGGCGACATGGCGACGCGCGACGTGTGCCAGCAGATCCTGGCCCAGGAAGTGGCAATGGCGAAGTGGGTGCTCGACCACCTGCCGGGTACGACCAACGCGTTTCTTACCCGCGCGGCAATGCCGGGGCTGGAAGCCAAGGTGTGATCCCCCGCAGGCTTTTCAAACAGGGACGCCGCGCTGGACGCGGCGTTTCCTTTCCAGGCAGGCGGTGCCGCTAGGCCAATGCCGTATCGAGCACCATCATCAGGATGAACCCGGCGACCACCGAACACGAGGCGCTTTTCGCATGGCCATGGCGGTGCGATTCGGGAATCACATCGTGGGCGATCACGAACAGCATCGCGCCAGCCGCCAGCGCCAGGCCCCACGGCAGCATCCAGCGGGCGTATTCGATCAGCACGGCGCCGCCCACGGCGGCCACCGGTTCGATCAGCCCTGAGGCAATGCCGAGCGCGCACGCGAAAAGCCGGCCGTAGCCGACCGTGCGCAGCGCCAGCGCCACCACCAGGCCTTCCGGTACGTCCTGGATCGAGATGCCTGTCGCCAGGCTGTGCGCCTTGGTCACGTCGACGCCGGCATAGGCGACGCCGATCGCCAGCCCTTCCGGCAGGTTGTGGATCGCCACCGCTGCCACGAACAGCCAGGCGCGCTTGAGCGAATCGCTGCGCGCCGCGTCCACGCCTTCGAGGATGTTCTGTTCGCGCACCAGCCGGTCGAGCAGCAATACCAGGCCCATGCCGAGCAGGATGCCGCCGCCGGTGATCGCGCTGGCCTCGAACGCGCCGGACCCTTCGCCCCTGGCCGCCGCGATCGCCGGGATCACCAGCGAAAACGACGTGGCGGCCAGCATCACGCCGGCGCCGAAGCCGAGGAAGGCATCGTAGGTCCGCTGCGAGAAATTCTGCGACAGCAGCACCGGCAAGGTGCCGAGTGCCGTCGCCAGGGCGGCGGTGGCGCCGCCCAGCAATGCGCCATGCACGCTGGCGTCGAACGCCTGCACGCCGCTGACGATTTCATGCAGCAGCGCCAGCGCTCCGCCGAGGCAGATCGCGGCGCCGAGCGCATAGCGCCAGACGGGGAGGACGCGCGCCAGCGGCATGTCAGGACCTCGTCAGGCCGTCGGGACTCGCGTGCGGGACGGAACCGTCCGGCGTCGACGGAATCCTGCCGCCCGCGGCGGACGCCGAGTCGATCGAGCCGGGGTCGGCCGTCATGCCCAGCTCGGCGCCGGTCAGGGGATCGGCACTCGGGTCGGACATCGTGCGGATCGCCATCTGGTTCAGCAGTTCCGCATCGGCGGCATCGAGCGTGACGCTGGCTTCGCCGCCGCCGCCGTCCACGCCCACCTGCTGGTCGCGGTCGGAAACGACCTGCCACTTCTCGCCGCTGTTCCACGGGCCGTTCAGCTCCGGGCCACCCTGCGACATGTTGTAGTACACGCTGGCGAATTCCGGACGGCCGGCGGTTTTCCCCGGCGGGAAGTTCGGCTGGATCGCGTACAGCGCCTTCTCGAACGATTTCTGGTGGGCGATCTCGCGCGTCATCAGGAAGCCCAGCGCTTCGCGCACGCCCGGGTCGGGCGTCAGCGCGATCAGGCGTTCGTAGACGATTTTGGCGCGCGCCTCGGCGGCGATGTTCGAGCGCAGGTCGGCGGTCGGTTCGCTGATCGAGTCGATGTAGGCGGCCGTCCACGGCACGCCGGCCGAATTGGTCAGCGGCGCGCCCGCGCCATACAGCACCTGGGTGATGTGGCTGTCATTGCCGGCGCCGGTGATGCGGCGATACATTTCGCCCTCCTCGTCCACCGCTTCGGACAGCCGGCCCTTGGCGCCCTTGTTCAGCATACAGACGATATTACCGATCACTTCGAGGTGGCTGAGCTCTTCGGTGGCGATATCGAACAGCATGTCCTTGCGGCCTGGATCGTCCTCGGCAACGGCTTGCGTGAAGTAGCGCATCGCCGCGGCGAGTTCGCCCTGCGGGCCGCCGAACTGCTCCAGCATCAGGTTCGCCAGGCCAGGATTCGGTTCGCTGACCCGCACGGTGTATTGCAGACGCTTATTGTGTGCAAACATTACTTTCTCCTAATCGGTTCAATGGACGCCGACGCCCATTACGGTAGAGACCGTGTAACACCGGCATGCACATCATGAACGTTTAGAAAAAGTGCAAGTATAGGAACGCAACGACAGCGCGTGTAGGACATCACCCGCCTGATTTGCAACGTCCGGCCGCGCCTTCGCTCGCAACTTTATCGGTTCGGGCTGGCCGCTTCGGCTGGCAGGAAAGCTTGTTCAATTTACTGCCGCGGTGATCATCACATCGATCACCGCCTGGATCATTGCGTAGATCATTGCGGCGGTCATGGCGCGGGTTCCGCCGTGCTGCCTTCGACAGTCAGCAGGCGCCGCAGCACTTCGCCGTCCCGCTGCGTAGCCGCGGCCTGCTGCAGGTAATCGGCCGCAGTCTGCGCATGGCCCAGGGCCAGCGCGCTTTGCGCCATCTGCCGCAGCAGCTTTTCCTTTTCCGCCAGGGCCCGCACCGCCGACCACATCGATTCCTCGACGGCCACGCTCTGCTGCTGACTCAGGTGGCGTTCGGTGAACGCGTGCCCGGTATGGCAGCGGAAACGCGTCGGCACCTGGCCATGCATTTCCCACAGCGTACCATGACATTCGGGGCAAGTGAACGTCGATGGCGTACCGATCCGTGACAGAGTTTCCATGTCGCTTTCCTCGACGGCGAAACGGTTTTCCAGCCGCACCCATTCGGGCACCTCGCGCGGCCGCCCGCGCGCCGCGGCCAGGCTTTCGTCCAGCATGTGTTCCAGCGCCGCACCGATGTCGGCGACCGGCAGCACGCGGTCCACCTCGACGTTGCGCATGGCGCTCTCCGGCATGTCCGGCGCCTGCGCCTCGTCGGGCGACTGCACGATCGCCCTGCCGCCGCACGCCTTGATGGCCTGCAGGCCGGCGGTGCCGTCATCGAGCATGCCGGTCAGGATCACCCCGATCACGCGTGGCCCGAAGGCTGCGGCGGCCGAGCGGAACAGCGGGTCGATCGCGGGCCGCGCATGGTTCTCGCGCGCGGTGCGCGCCAGCAGCACGCGGGTATGGCCGCTACGGGGGTCCGGATCGCGCGCGACCAGAAGGTGGAAATCGGGCGGCGCGACAAGGATGCGACCGGGTTCGAGCACGTCGCCGTCGCGCGCGTTGCGCACCGGCAGCCGCGCCGAGCGGGCCAGCAGCGACGGCAGGATGCTGTCGTGATTCCCGATGTGCATCACGACCAGCACGGCCGCGGCGAACTGCGGGGGCAATGTGGAGACGAAAGTCTGCAATGCGGCAACGCCTCCGGTGGAGGCGCCGACGACGACCGCGTCATCCGCGGCAAAGATGGGGCGCTGGTTCATCTGTCAAGGGTGCCTGTGCCCTGCCGCGCGGTCAGTGCGGTGGAACACACAGGCTCGCTGGAAGCTACCTGGGGGGCAGCAGGCGCACGACCCGTTCGTTCAGCAATTCCAGCGTGACCGGCTTGGTCATGAAGTCGGAAAAGCCGGCATTGCGCGCGCGCTGCACATCCTGGTCGCGCGCCAGGCCGCTCAGCGCAATGGCGGGCAGCCGCTCGAACGCAGGCTGGGCGCGCACCGCCTGGATGAACTCGAAACCGTCCATGTCCGGCATCGACAGGTCGGAAATCACCAGGTCCACGGTTTGCTCCTTCAGCAGCTCGAGGGCGCGCCGGGCGGTGGTGGCCACATGCACCTCGGCGCCTTCCAGTTCCAGCAGCGCCTGGAAGGTTTCCGCCGTGTCCTCGGTATCGTCGAGAATCAGCACGCGCTGGCCGGCCAGCGCGCCCGCCTCGGCCGACGCACCGGCCGTATCGCTGGCGGGTGCCTCGTTGACCAGCGGCAGCCAGACCGTGAAGCGGCTGCCCCTGCCCGGTCCGTCCGACGCGGCCTCCACCCGGCCGCCATGCAGCTCGACCAGCTGGCGCACCAGGGCCAGGCCGATGCCCAGCCCGGCCTTGCTGCGCACCGTCTGCGCGCTGCCCTGGCGGTACATGCGGAACACGTCCGGCAGGTGTTCGGCCGCGATGCCGGCGCCGGTATCGGTCACGTCCAGCCGGGCCATGCCGTCCTCGCGCACCAGGCGCAAGGTGACCGTGCCGCCGGCCGGCGTGAATTTCACCGCATTGCTGAGCAGGTTCAGCATTACCTGCTCGATGCGCACCGGGTCGGCCGACACCACCAGCGGATCGTCGGGCAGCAGTACGCGCAGCGTCAGCCCTTCCACCACGGGATCGGCCTGCATCACCTCGACCAGGCGCGTTGCGCTGTCGGCCAGGTCGACCTCGCGGCACGCCAGCGCCAGCTTGCCGGTATTGACGCGCGACATGTCCATCAGGTCTTCGATGATCTTGGCCTGGCTGGCCACGGAATTGCGGATGATCGACGCGGCCCGCAGTGCCGGCGGCGATTGCCGCACCGCGGGCAGCCGCGACAGCAGTTCGACATTGATGTAGATGAGGTTCAGCGGGTGGCGCAGCTCGTGCGACATCACGGCGAGGAATTCGTCCTTCAGCGCGCTGTCGGTCTCGGCCTGCGTGCGGCTGGCCTGCTCGGACCACAGCGCGGCTTCGCGGCGCCGTTCCTGCTGGGCGCGCGAGGTCTGGTCGCGGGCGATCTTGGCGAATCCGCGGAACTGGGCGTTGTGCAGCGGCGTGGTGACGCCGGCGCAGAAGAAGCGCGTACCGTCCTTGCGCAGGTGCCAGCGCTCGTCCTCGGCGCGCCCTTCCTCGGCGGCGCGGCGGCGCTCGTCGCCTGGCGCGCCGCCGGCCAGGTCTTCCGGGGTGAAGATCATGTCCAGGCTGCTGCCCAGCGCCTCCTCCTCGGTCCAGCCGAAGGTGCGCTCGGCGCCCTTGTTCCAACTGGTGATCAGGCCTTCGGCATCGGTGGTGACGATCGCATAGTCGTCGGTGCTTTCGGCCACCAGCCGCATCCACATCTCGCCGTTGCGCACCTGCTCTTCCGCCTCGCGGCGCCGCGTGATGTCGAAGAAGGTCATCACGGCACCCTCGATCTTGTCCTCGGTGGTGCGGTACGGCAGCAGGCGCACGATGTAATAGCGCCCCTCGCTGCTGCGTACTTCGCGCTCGACGGGACGCAGCGTTTCAAAGGTGGACGACACGTCGCCGGCCAGCTGGTCGTATTCGAGCCGGTGCGTGATGTCGAGCAGCGAGCGGCCGATGTCGGTGGGGATGATCGAAAAGATGTCGGCCGCGCGCGGCGTGAAGCGCTTGATGCGCATGGCCCGGTCGACGAAGATCGTGGCGATGTCGGTCGAGGCGATCAGGTTGTTCAGGTCGTCGTTGGCCTTGCCGGTTTCCTCCACTTTCACCTTCAGCTCGTAGTTGACGGTGATCAGTTCCTCGTTGACCGACTGCAGCTCTTCCTTGGAGGTTTCCAGTTCCTCGGTGGCCGAGCGCAGTTCCTCGTTGATTGCCTGCAGTTCCTCGTTCGACGCGCGCAGCTCCTCGTTGGAGACTTCGGCATGCTCGATGGTTTCCTGCAGCTTTTCCTTGCTGCGCTGCAGTTCCGCTTCCAGCTGGTCCACCACCAGGTCCTTGTGCAGTGCCACGACCGGTGCGCCGCCGCCGTCGCCTGCCAGCGCTTCGTCGAACATGACCAGCATGAAATCCATGCCGGCCCCGCCGTCGCTGAACGGCCGCACGACGATGCTGACGAAGTAGTCCTGGTCGTCGCGCCGGACCGGCACGCGCTGGCCCTCGACGCTCTGGCCGCTCTGCTGGGCCTGGTACAAGGCCGTGCGCAGCTCCAGCCGCAGTTCCGGCAGGACCAGCGCCAGCGCGTTGCGCGACGGCTCGCCGCCCACGTGGCGCAGGAAGCGCCCGGCGGAATCGGACATGTGGACGATATTGGTCTCGCGGTCCACCACCAGGCTGGGCGGCGCGAACTTGGCCAGTGCGCGCTGGTGCACTTCGGCATAGGAAAACTGGCGGCGCACGCCGGCACCGGCCTGCGACAATTCGGGCACGCGGCTGACTGGCGCGTGCGACAGCACCGGTACGTAGCGCGCCGCGCGGGACAGCGGGCGCGCCCGGTAGATACGGTTTTTCTTGTCGAACGGTACGAAGAACTCGGCCGCCGCGTCAGCCGATTCGGACGAGCCGAGGAACAGGAAACCCTCCGGCTTCAGGGCCGAATGAAACATCTGCAGCACGCGCAGCTGCACGTCGCGGTTCAGGTAGATCAGCAGGTTGCGGCATGAAATCATGTCCAGCTTCGAGAACGGCGGGTCGCGCAGCAGGTTGTGCGAGGCGAACAGGATGCGGTCGCGGATCGTCTTGCGGATGCGGAAGCGGTCGTCCTCCTTGGTGAAGAACTGGCGCATGCGCGAAGGCGGCACATCCATCACGATCGAGGCCGGATAGACGCCGGCGCGCGCGGTGCTGATCGCATGCTCGTCGATGTCGGAGGCGAAGACCTGGATTTCCGGCGGGCGTTCCTTCTGCAGCGCATAGTCGGCCAGCAGCATCGCCACCGAGTAGGCTTCCTGGCCGGTGGCGCAGGCGGCAACCCACACCCGCACCTGTTCGCCGCGCAGCTTGTCGCGGAACAGTTCCGGAATGATTTCACGCTCGAGCGCCTCGAAGGCGTCGCGGTCGCGGAAGAAATTGGTCACGCCGATCAGCATGTCGTTCAGCAGCGCCTTGAATTCGCCCGGCTCGCGGTCGAGCAGCTGGGCATACTCGGGCAAGGTGGCCACGCCCTTCACCTGCAGGCGGCGTTCGATGCGGCGCAGCACGGTGGCACGCTTGTAGTTGCGGAAGTCGTGGCCGGTGTGGGCGCACAGCATGGCGATCACGTTCTGCAGCGCCGCCTCGTCGTCGATCCGTTCTTCCTCCACGGGTGGCGGACCGATCGCCGCGTCGCCGTCGCCGGCCGGCGGCAGCTGGATGTGGCGGGCGTTTTCCCACAGCTCCGCCAGCTTGGCCGGCAGCTCGTCGGCCGGCAGCACGAAGTCGATCATGCCGGTACCGATCGCGGCGACCGGCATGCCGTCGTGCTCCGTATCGGACGGCTCCTGCGCCAGCGCCACGCCGCCCTGTTCCTTGATCCGCTCGATGCCCACGGCGCCATCGGAACCGGTGCCGGACAGCACCACGGCAAAGGCGCGTTCGCGGTGGGCCATCGCCAGCGTGCGGAAGAAGATGTCGATCGCCACGTGATGGCCGGGCGTGCGCGCCAGTTCCGAGACGCCGAGGCTGCCGTCATCCATCGACAGCTGCTGGTTCGGTGCGATCACGTACACGTGCTCGGGCTCGATGGGCAACCGCTCGGTGACCTGGATCACCGGCATGTACGTCGCCCGCTGCAGCACGTTGTCGGCCAGGCTCTCGTGCTTCGGCGACAGGTGCAGGATCACGACAAAGGCCATGCCGTTTCCAGGCTGCACGTTCTCGAAGAAGCGCATCAGCGCCTGCAGGCCGCCGGCCGAGGCACCGAGGCCGACGACGGGAAAACGGAGGTGGCTGCGGCTGACCACGGGATCGGTATCACTGCCCTGCGGCGTGGGGGTCTGCGGCATGGAGAAATGTCGTTGTATTGAAGGCACTGAAGTCTACTCCAATCATGCGCCAAGGTTAAGCACTGCCTGTCGATCGCGCGGGGGAAATACAGCTTTTGACCACAGGATCGGCAAAAGTTTCGGCCTGGCCAGCGCGATGGTTGACAGCACCATGCCCTGGCGGCACACTGCCCGCCCTTGCCACTGCCCCTTCCCGTCTGTTCAGGACAATGAACGCCGCGCCGCCTATCATCATGCAAGCAACGATGCCCCATGCCCTGCCGGACCGCCTGGCCGGCCTCCTCGCGGCGCGCGCGCTGCGGCACCCGCATTCGCCGGCACTGCACGACGGCGTCCGCGACATCGGCTATGGCGAACTGTGGCGGGCGGTACGGGAAACGGCAGCGCAACTGGCGGCGCTCGGCGTGCGGCCCGGCGACCGCGTGGCGGTGATCGGCGAAAACGCGCTGGCGCAGGTCTGCCTGGTATTTGCCGCGGGGCTGTGCGACGCCTGGATCGTCTGCGTGAATGCGCGGCTGTCGGCGCGCGAAGTCGACGGCATCCTCGACCATTGCGGCGCGCGGCTGGCGTTCTACACGGATGGCGTGTCGCCCGATGCCGCGGCGCACGGCGCCAGGCATGGCGCGGCGCACCTGGCGGGGCCGGCGCCGGTCGGCGCCTGGCTGGCCGGGCCGCTGAACCGCGCGGCGCGGCCCGAGCCGGTGCACGCGGACGGCGCCCGCCAGTGCGCCGCGCTGCTGTACACCAGCGGCACAACGGGGCGGCCGAAAGGCGTGATGCTGTCGCACCGCAGCCTGCTGTACGTGGCGGCCGCTTCCGCCACGCTGCGCCGCCTGGCGCCGGACGACCGCGCCTGCGGCGTGCTGCCGCTGTCGCACGTCTACGGCCTGGCCTCGGTGCTGCTCGGCACCCTGCACGCGGGCGCGTGCCTGCACCTGGTGCCGCGTTTTACGCCAGCCGGCCTGCTCGGCATGCTGCGCAGCGCCGGCATCACGATCCTGCAGGGCGTGCCGGCGCTGTATGCGCGCCTGCTCGAGGCGGCGGGCGGGCAGGTGCCCTCCACGCTGCGCTTCATCTACGCCGGCGGCTCGCCGCTGACGCCGGCGCTGAAAGCGCGCATCGAGGCGGCGTTCGGCCTGCCGCTGCACAACGGCTACGGCATGACGGAAACGGCGCCGACGATCAGCCAGACCGACCTGGACGCGCCGCGCGGCGACACCTCGGTGGGCCGGCCGATTCCCGGCCTCGAAACACGCATCGCCGGCGGCGCGGAGGAAGGCGAACTGTGGGTGCGTGGCCCGAATGTGATGCTGGGCTACTACCGCGACGCGGCGCAGACCGCCGCCGTGCTGGCGCCGGACGGCTGGCTGAACACGGGCGACGTGGTGCGCCGCGGCGACGGCGGCGCGCTGTTCATCGTCGGCCGCACCCGGGAACTGATCGTGCGCAGCGGCTTCAAGATCTACCCGCTGGAAGTGGAAACGCTGCTGAACGCGCACCCGCGCGTGGCGCAGGCGGCGGTGGTGGGCCGCCCGGCGGCCGATGGCGACGAGGAAGCGGTCGCTTTCGTCGAAGTGCGCGGCGCGGCCGGCGACGCCTTGCCGGACGAGCTGGCGTCCTGGCTTGCCGGGCAACTGGCGGCGTACAAGGTACCGGCACGCGTGGTGGTGCTGGCCGCGCTGCCCGCCGGCGCCACCGGCAAGGTGCTGAAGGCGGCGCTGCGCGACATGGCGGCCGCACTGGACAGCCCGCCGGTCAGCCGTGCACCAGCTTCGTGATCTCAATCAGCCGGTGCTGGTACTCGCGCGACAGTTCGGCGATCAGCGCGTGCAGCGCCTCGTCCGCCGGCCGGTAGATCAGGTGGCCGTCCGGCGTGCAGGCGCAGAAGTCGCGCGCCGCCAGTTCGCGCACGATGGCGTCGGCCCGGGCGACAGATTGCAGGTAAAGCCGTTGCGCGATGGCTTCGGCGGTCCAGATCTGGCCGGGCGCGCCGTGCAGCAGCAACAGCGCTTCCAGGAACGGGACGGATGGCAGCGTCAGGATGAAGCTGCGCAGTGCGGGACTGATCTCCTTCATTGGCTCTTTACTGGTGTCCGGCGGCGCGGGCGCGCGCCGGGAATGCCCTGCCGGGCCTGCGGGCATAAACCGGCAGGCACGGAGTGCGGCTGACGTAGCAGCCGGCAATGTGCAGTTGAGTAAACCATTCAGGCCTCCCGCGCGTTTCTTCAGTCTGACAGCCGCAAGACAGCTGGGAAGACGGCCGCCGGAACGGGAACTGGATGGACGAAACTCAAATTATATTCCCAAAAATATATTTATGCCACGTAGCAAGGGAGAAGCGCAAGCCATGAGCGGTACCGAGAAACACGACAATACGGCGGCAGCCAGCGCGCCGTCGCCGCACCTGGAGGCGCTGCAGAAGCTGCGCATCGTGATCCGGGCGGCGCAGCGCCACTCGCTGTGGGTCGAAAAACAGTGCGGCGTGAATGGCGCGCAGTTGTGGATCATGCAGGAGCTGGCCGACGCGCCGGGGCTGCGCGTCGGCCAGATCACGGCGCGCCTGGCCATCGCGCAGACCACCACCAGCAACCTGCTCGACGGCCTGGTAAAGAAGGGCTACGTCGTCAAGACGCGCGACTCCGATGACGCGCGTGTGGTAAAACTGGCACTGTCCGCGCCGGGGCAGGCCTTGCTGGAGGCCGCCCCAAAGCCGGCGCGCGGCCTGTTGCCGGAAGCGCTGGCGAAGCTGGACGGAGCCGATCTGGCCAGCCTGAACGCGGGCCTGCAGGGCCTGCTGGAATCGATCGAAGACCTGGACGAAGGGTTCGGCCTGCAGCCATTGCCCTTCACGATGTAAAGGAACAGCATGGAAGACGAGCGCCGGCAGGATCGGCGCGGGGCAGACCGGGAGTTCAGCCGCCGCAAGGAAGATTCGCCACGTTACCTGGATCCCGGCGATTCGGTATTTACATTGTGGGGCCGGGTAATCCGTGCGCGCTACCAGCGGCTGGCCGCGTCGCTGTCGCGGCGCGTGATGCAGCGGCCGCTGCGCATCGGCATCTCGGCCCGCATCTTCCATCCCGAGGAAGGTGCCACCGGGTTGCGCAGCAAGAACCTGCAATACCTGGAAGAGTCGATCGCGCACTGGGTCATGTCGCGCGACGTGCTGGTGTTCATGATCCCCACCGTGAACACCAGCGGGCTGCTGCATCCGTCCAATATCCGGCTGCGCGACTACGCGCGGCACCTCGATGGCCTGGTATTGCAAGGTGGCGCCGACGTCTCGCCGCAGACCTATTCGGAGGCGCCCACGCGCCCCGAATGGAGCGGCGACCGCGCGCGCGACATGTACGAGCTGGAACTGCTGCATGAATTCGTGGAAGCCGGCAAGCCGGTGCTGGGCATCTGCCGCGGCTGCCAGCTGATCAACGTGGCGTTCGGCGGCACGCTGTACCAGGACATCGCCACCGACGTGCCGACCGCCATGCCCCACGTGCACGACGACTACGACCGGCACCGGCACGAGATCAGCTTTCCGCCCGGCTCGTCGCTGGCCAAGCTGTTCAAGGAAACCGCGGGCGGCGTGGTGAATTCGATCCACCACCAGGCCGTGCGAACGCTGGGCCGCGACATGGAGATCGAGGCGCTGTCGGTGCCCGACCAGATGATCGAAGCCATCCGCTACCGCAAGGCGCCATTCGTGATGGGACTGCAGTGGCACCCCGAATTCCACCGCGCCGGCGGCCAGGAACTGCTCGACTGCACGGGCATCCTCGACAATTTCCTGCGCGTCGCCCGCGAGACGCGCTTCTGAAGTAAAAATGTTTCCTTAAGTTGGGCGGTACGGCGCTCAGGCAAAAAATTGGGGACGGACCCTGTTTTCTAGGAAATTTCCTCTAAAACAGGCGGTCCGGCGATCCGGTCCGTCCCTATTTTTTTGTCAGCGCCGGCCGCGGAAGCGCTGCACGGCGGCGTCGACGATCCCTTCCACGCTGCCGCTGGCGGCAAACTGGTCGCGCAGGTATTGCGCGTCGCTGCCGGTGTGCGTCACCTGCATCAGATGGTTCAGCGCGGCGCTGCCGCCCAGCTTCTCGGCATACGGGTCCATGCGCCGCAGCGTGGTGAGGATGTCCTCGCGCAGCGACAGGCTTTCATAGGTCTTCGGGTGCACCACGGTGCCGTCGAGCCCGAAGCGGCAGGCCTGGAAGCGGTTGTAGTTGTAGACCAGGTAATCGTCTTCCGCCGGCGCTTCGTCTTTCCGGTCGAGCAGGTAGGCGCACAGCGCCTGCAGGTATGCGGCCAGCGCGGCGGCGCGCTCCACCGTCAGCGGCGTGTCGCACACGCGCAGCTCGATCGTGCCGTATTCCGGCTTCGGCCGCAGGTCCCAGTAAAAGTCCTTCATGCTCTTGATGACGCCGGTGTGCTCCATCTTCGCGAAGTAGCCGTTGGCGAAATCGTCCCACGACAGCGTGAACGGCGCCCGGCCGCTCATCGGGAAGGCAAACACGGAATTCAGCCGCGCCGAGTTGAACAGCGTGTCGCCGCCCTGCACGAACGGCGAGGAAGCCGACAGCGCGATGAAGTGCGGCAGGTAGCGCGACAGCGAGTGCAGCAGGAACAGCGCGTTGTCGCCGTTGCCGGTGCCGATGTGCACGTGCTGGCCGAACACGGTGAACTGCTTGGCCAGGTAGCCGTACAGCGACGACACTTCCTTGAAGCGGGGCTTCTCGAAGATGCGCCGGTCGACCCATTTCTGGAACGGGTGCGTGCCGCCGCCGCAGATGCCGATGTTCAGGCGCTCAGCCGCATCGACCAGCGTGTCGCGCACCTCGTGCAACTGGGCCAGCAGCTCGTTGTGGCGGGTGTGCACGTCGCTGTTAATTTCGATCATGCTTTCCGTGATCTCCGGCGTCACGTGGCCGGGAAACGGCTTCTGCGCCAGCAGGTGCAGCAGGTCCGGGCTCGACGCGGTCAGGTCGTAGTCGGAAAAACTGACGAGCTGCAGCTCGAGTTCCACGCCCATCGTCAGCGGCGTCGATTCCTTGAACGGTTCCAGTGCCATGGCTTAGCCCTCCTTCGGCGTTTCGCGGGCCCAGATCAGGGCGCGCTGGGTGATGATGGGACCGAGCACTTCCATGAACACGGTCATCGCGGCCACGGCCGCCAGTTCGTCGATGAACACGACGCCGGAGTTCTTGGTCTGCTCCAGCAGCAGCACGACGAACACGGACATCGGCGCCAGCGCCAGGCCGGTGGCCACGCCCTTGCGCCACGGGATGCCGGACAGCTGCGAGAACGCGGCCACGCCGGCCGTCTTCACGGCGAAGCGGGCAATCAGCAGCACGAAGGCCAGCATGCCGCCGTTGACGACGTTGTTCCAGTCCAGCGTGGACACGGCGAACACGAACAGCAGGATCGTCAGCAGCTCGCCGATGGCGCCGAAGTTGCGCTGCGTGCGGGTAAACGCCACGCGGCGGTGGCGCGCGGTCAGGCCGAAGGCCAGCGTGGCCAGCACCGGCGACAGGTCGTAGGCATGCGTGATCGCGACGAGGATCACCACCACCAGCGCGAATGCCAGCGTGCCCTCGCGCGCCAGGTTGCCCAGGTGGCGCAGCACGGCCGGTACCAGCATGCCGCACACCGCGCCCAGCAGGGCCGACATGACCAGTTCGATGGCGCTCAGCGAGATCGCCTGCGTCAGGCTGCCGGACGTGTTGAATACCCAGAAGCCGACGATGACCTTGAACGTCAGCACGGCCAGCACGCAGTTCAGCGCCACCAGGTGCAGCACCCGTTCGGTGACCTGCCCGGAGCTGCGCTGCTCGTTGATGACACGCAGGACGCCGGCCGGCGATGTCGACATCGCCAGTGACGCCAGCAGCAGCGACGGCATGGTGTCCATGCCCCACAGGCTGGCGATCAGGTACACCACGCCGAACGTGGCAAAGGTTTCGGCCAGGCCGCAGATCGCTACCCACGGATTGACGCGCAGCCAGTTCAGGTTGACGCGATACCCCAGTTCGAACAGGATCAGGCCGAACGCGACGTTGGCCATGACGATGACGGGATTGCCCGCTTCCGTGGCGAACAGGTCGGGGAATGCCTGGGCACACAGGAAGCCGACGAGACCGTATACACTGATACGGGGAAGGCGGGTCCAGCGATGTATGAATTCGCCGGCAAGCCAGGCGAGCAGGACAGCGAGCGGCCAGGCGAGATCGGCCGACATTACCAGGAAATCTGGCATAAGGTTCCTCCTGTTGTTGAATACTTGGGCCGGGCAGGATCGGCGGGAACTACATTTGCGCGAATGTAGTTGATTATGACCGGTGATGCAAGGAAAACTCATCCGTTCGATGACTATATAGCAAGATCACGCGCCACGTCGCACACCTCGGACGTGCAGTACAATGCGGACACTTATCGATATGCCAAGAGGATAATCATGCTGGATCTGGTCAGCGAGCACGCATGCCACGGCGGCGTGCAGCGCTTCTACACGCACGAGGCGCAGGCGACCGGCCTGCCGATGCGCTTCTCCGTCTTCATTCCGCCCCATGCCGAAGGGGCCAGGCTGCCGGCGCTGTTCTACCTGGCCGGGCTGACCTGCACCGAGGAGACCTTCGCCATCAAGGCCGGCGCCCAGCGCGTGGCGGCGGAACTGGGCCTGGTGCTGGTGGCGCCGGACACCAGCCCGCGCGGCGCCAATGTACCCGGCGAAACCGATGCCTGGGATTTCGGCGCGGGCGCCGGCTTCTATCTCGACGCAACGCAGGAACCGTGGGCGCGGCATTACCGGATGGAGAGCTATCTGCACGAACTGCACGACCTGGTGGCACGCGAACTGCCGGTCGACGCCGACCGGATCGGCATCTTCGGGCATTCGATGGGCGGCCATGGCGCATTGACGCTGGCGCTGCGCCGGCCGGACCTGTTCAAGTCGGTATCGGCCTTCGCACCGATCGCCGCCCCGAGCCAGTGCCCATGGGGGCGCAAGGCATTCACGGGCTACCTGGGTGCGGACGAATTCGCCTGGGCGGAGCACGATGCCACGGTGCTGATGGCGCACCGCTGCACGCCGTTCCCGCACGGGATCCTCATCGACCAGGGCCTGGCCGACAAGTTCCTGCACGAGCAACTGAAACCCGAACTGTTCGAGACGGCCTGCGCGAAGGCGAGCCAGCCGCTGACGCTGCGCCGGCACGCGGGCTACGACCACGGCTATTACTTCATCGCCACGTTCATCGAAGACCACCTGCGCTGGCACGCGCCGCAACTGGCCGCCTGATGCGGCGGCCGGCGCGGATTCCGGTACGGCGGCAGGGGGTCAAAGCCTGATTTCGGTACCCAGCTTGCGCAGGAACTGGGCGATCCATTGCGGGTGCGCGGGCCAGGCCGGCGCGGTGACGAACTGGCCGTCGGTGACGGCGGCATCGACGGCGATGTCGGCGAATTCGGCGCCGGCCAGTTTCACCTCCGGCGCGCAGGCCGGATAGCAGCTGATCCTGCGCCCGCGGATCACGTCCGCGGCGGCCAGCAGTTGCGCACCGTGGCATACGGCGGCGATCGGCTTGCCGGCGTCGGCGAACTCCTTGACGATGTCGATCACGCGCGGGTCCAGCCGCAGGTATTCCGGCGCGCGGCCGCCGGCGATGGCCAGCGCATCGTAGTTCGCCACGTCGACGTCGTCGAACGCGGCATTCAGCGCGAACTGGTGGCCCGGCTTTTCGGTATAGGTCTGGTCGCCCTCGAAATCGTGGATCGCCGTCTTGATCTTGTCGCCGGCCTTCTTGCCGGGGCAGACCGCGTGCACGGTATGCCCGACGGCCTGCAGCGCCTGGAACGGCACCATGGTTTCGTAGTCCTCGGCGAAATCGCCGGTCAGGAACAGGATGGTTTTTGCTGCCACGCTTGCCTCCCACTTTGGTTACCAGTTAATGGAAAGGCAATCATAGCACCCAAAAAACTGGGGACGTACCCCTGTTTCTCGGCAATTTTTCCGAGAAACAGGGGTACGTCCCCAGTTTGTTTTATGGCGAAGGCTTAAGGCTGGTTCTTGTGCAGCACGCTCTTGATGGTAGTTGCCAGGTCCTCGGCCACGAACTTGGCCACGTAGGCATCGGCGCCCACGCCCTTGACGTGATCCTCGTTGGTCTTGCCGGACAGCGAAGAATGGATCACCACCGGGATTTTCGAGAAGCGCGGGTCCTGCTTGATCTTGCGGGTCAGCGTGAAGCCATCCATTTCCGGCATTTCCAGGTCGGTCAGCACCAGCGCCACGCGCTCGCTGACTTCGATGCCTTCGGCCTTGCAGCCGACCGCGATGCTGTTGAGCTTGTCCCAGGCTTCCTTGCCGGACTTGGTCATCACGAACGGCGCGTGCATTGCCTGCAGGCCCTGCTCGATCAGGTTGCGCGCCACCACGGAATCGTCGGCCGCCAGGATGAAGGCGCCCTGCTTCAGCGCGATGGTGGGAATCGATTCCGGGTCCACTTCCTTGCCCTCGACCGGCACCATGCGGCGCAGGATCGTTTCCACGTCCAGCACCTGCGCCAGGCGCGTGCCGCTGGTGTCGCCATCCAGGCGGGCGATCGACGTCACCATGCCGGTCGCGTTGCTGCCTTCGGCGGTCAACACCTGGCTCCAGTCCAGGCGCACGATCTCGTCCACGGACTCCACGGCGAAGGCTTGCGTGGTGCGGGCGAATTCCGTCACCAGCATGATGTTCAGGCCGGTTTTCGGCTTGACGCCGACGATCGCCGGCAAGTCCATCACGGGGATGATCTGGCCGCGCAGGTTGACCACGCCCAGCATGTGCGGCTGCGCGCCGGCCACCGCGGTTACCGGCGGCATCGCCACGATCTCGCGGATCTTGAACACGTTGATGCCGTACAGCTCGGAACGGTCGCCGTTCTCGTCGCCGCCGAGGCGGAACAGCAGCAGTTCGAACTTGTTCGTGTTGGTGAGATTGGTGCGTTCGTCAATATCCTGCTGTACGCTTTTCATCTGTGATCCCCGGGTCATCAATGGCTGGCCGCCAGGCGGCCCGATGGAACGCAGTATAGGCGAGAAAACCGTGCGCACGGCCGTTCCTGAACATTAAGGCAATGCCCAATAGTGCCGAGAAACAACACTTTTGAAACCGCGGCGCAGGGAGGTGGCCGGCTGCGAACGAGAGCCGTGAAAAGCGGAGCCGTGATCCGCTCCGACATCGACGCCGGAACGTAAAACGGCAGCCCGAAGGCTGCCGTCTTGAATCCTGGAGCGGGAGAAGAGTCTCGAACTCTCGACCTCAACCTTGGCAAGGTTGCGCTCTACCAACTGAGCTACTCCCGCAGAAGAGGCATGATTATGCCAGACCGTTTTGATAATTACCAGAGTCGATTGCATGCTGGCCCCTTGCTGCCAAGTGTGCCACCTTACGCGACCGTCGGCATTTCTTGCACTTGCGCGGCGAAAGCGGCCTCAGCACCGTCAACCCATTGAAATTGCAACATAAATTTCCCTGGTACATTTTCTGCTCTGGAGACAGCAGCCGGTCCGCACCGGTCCACGCCAACCAGCCAACCTCCAGGGGCATAAAAATGAGTCGATCCAGCACAGCGTTACCGTTTCCATTTCCATTGCCATCGCCATTTCGCTTGCTCGCGGTAGCCGCGGCCGCCACGTTCTGCACGCCGTTCGCCAGCGCCGGCACGTTCGCCTCGGCCATCCTCGACATCAACAACTTCAAGATCTCGCACTCCAACGGCACCGTGTACAAGAACACGGACTTCTCCAAGCTCATCGGTGTGAACGATGCGCACGCCACCGCTTCGCTGAACGACGTCATCAAGAGCAAATCGGCGATCGGCCCCACGCCCAACGTGGCGCACCAGTGCGTGGGAGCGCCCTGCCCCGCCTTCGGCGAAAACAACTTCACGCCGTACCACTCGCTGCTGCCGATGAGCGGGAATTTCGGTTACGCGGACCAGTACTTCATGGGCTCCGCCATCTCGGTGAACGGCGCGGCG
The DNA here is from genome assembly GCF_055502615.1 of Pseudoduganella sp. jia 9. NCBI lineage: Bacteria > Pseudomonadati > Pseudomonadota > Betaproteobacteria > Burkholderiales > Oxalobacteraceae > Pseudoduganella > Pseudoduganella sp. jia 9. The sequence goes on from NZ_JBUPWE010000013.1 coordinate 282,813, forward strand.
GCCGGCGCGCGCTCGCAGACGCGGGCCGACGCGGCCACTTCCTACAATATGCAGTTCGCCAACAGCAACTCCTCGGTCGGCAGTTCGAACACGATGGCGTTCCGGCTCGACAAGGAAGGTTCGATGACGTTCTCGTTCGACGCCACGCCGTTTGCGATGGCGTACGCATCGCCGGAAGGCCGCCCCATCACCACCGCGAACGCGCGCATTTCCTGGAGCGTCAACATCATCGACATCGACACCGGCCTGTCCGTTTTCCACTATGCGCCCGCCGAGATCAACGGCATGGCGATCGTCAGCCGCACGCATGGCAACACTGGCACGTCGCTGTACCAGCCCGCCACCGGCACGATTCACCTGAAGAGCATGTCGGATCCGCTGCTCGCCAACCACGACTACCAGATCACGGTGCAGCACAACACGCTGGTCAGTGCGCTGCAGCAGGAAATACCTGAGCCGGCCTCGCTGGCGATCGTCGGTACCGGCCTGTTCGCCATGATGATCGGCCGCCGCCGCCCGGCACGCGCCTGAACGACCTTCCTCCAATTCGCCCGCGGCCCCCTGCCGCGGATTTTTTTTTGGCGCTGTTCGCGTGAAGTCGGTTTTTCCCAGCGGTACGGAACTTTCCATGCCGGTCGCTGTCGCATGCCGTCGGGCAGCACTAGTGGTTAGCGGCCACGGCAGACTGAAGCCAATGCGCGGGCGCCGTCAGGCGGGCGGCGTCGAGCACGCGCTGCCAGCCCGTGTAATTGGCCAGGTAGCGGCTGGCCACGCCATTGAACCGGCGCAGCCAGGTCTTGAAGCGGCTATGCCAGCCATTCACCCCCTGGATGTGGATGGCGCCGCGCGCCCGGATGCCGGCCCGGACGTTGACCGCCTCATGTGTGATGCCGGCCTGCCGCGCAAACGCTTTATAGGCACTGGCCGCGTCGCTCACGAGCATCACGTCCATCGCCAGCACTGGCAGCAAGTGTTTCGCCAACTGCTCGGCGGTCACCGGGCCGCGGCCGGTGACGAAGTCGCAGGTTTGCCGGTTGCGGTCGCGAGCGACGAGGATGCAGTCCAGTTCCGCACTGATGCCCCGCAAGCGCGCCTTGCCGCCGCGTTTGCGGGGCGGGCGGTCCAGGTTCCGCGAGCCCTTTTGCGATTCGAGGTGGTAAGTTTCGTCCGCTTCGACGATGCCGGACAATTGCGGACGCGGCTCCTGCCGCACGGCGGCAATGAAGCGGTGGCGCCAGCGGAAGCTGGTGGATTTTGCCACTGCGACGCGCGCGGCAGCCTCGCGGACCGTGGCCGATTCAATCAGGCATTGCAGATAGGCCAGCCACTTGTCGCGCAATCGCAGGCGAGCCAGTGGCGTGCCGGTCAGGGCGTTGAAGCTGCGCCGACAGGCGACGCAGCGATAGCGCTGCAAGCCGTTGGCCTGGCCGCAGCGGTGGCACCGCTTGCCGCCGCAGTCGGGGCACGATCGGTTGCCCGCAGCCTCCTCGATCAGCCGCAGGCAGTGGCCGGGTAATACAAGATCGGCGAGAACGCCCTGCAAAAGAGCGATTTCCGCATCGGAAAGCTGGACTTGCTCCAGCACCTTCAACACCACGCTGACATCGGCCGCGCCCATTGCGCCTCCTGATATACATGAAGTATCTCAACAGGAGGTCAGACAGTGGTTCTGGTCGGACGTTCACCGATTTAAAGCGAACAGCGCCTTTTTTTGGTTCTTCGCGGGGAATGGGGGAAGACGGGATTGACGATCTGAGCAGGAAGTGGTGGCGGGGGTCTGAAGTTGGTAGATTGATAGTCGCCAAACAAGTCAATCTTTCAAACCACCGCCATGCTCAATGCTATGTCGTCTCTCCCGTTTTGGGAAGGCCATATTCTCGACTCCGTCCAAGAACAGAAAGACGGTTCCCTGCTGATCGTTCTCGAACCCTGTCCGACAAGTGATGCTTTGTGTGGGTCGTGCCGCCAGCCTTGCGCCTTGGTGCATGAGCGCCGAAGACGCAAGGTGCGCGACCGCGATATTCTGGACAAACGCGTCTGGCTTGATGTGCCAGTGCGGCGACTGGACTGCCATCACTGTAATGCACGGGTTGCCGAGCACATTGTCTGGCTTGACCGGCGTTCACGCATTACGCATCGTGTGCGCCTGTGGGTCGAGGCGCTGGCGCAACTGCTTCCGATAGCACATGTGGCCCGGCTGACCGGCCTACACTGGCATACCGTCAAAGAGATCGATCATCGGCGCTTGAAGCACTTGCATGCTGACTTCTCAGCAGAGGGTGTACGGCGCCTGGTGATGGACGAATTCGCCCTGCACAAGGGACACCGCTATGCCACTGTCGCGCTCGATGCTGAACGGATGCGCGTATTGTGGGTTGGAGAAGGCAATAGCCGGGAAGCGATCCGGCCATTTTTCGAGATGCTGGGACCGGAAGGCTGCCAGCGGATTGAAGCCGTGGCGATGGACATGAACACGGCTATGGATCTCGAAGTGCGCCAGCAATGCCCCAATGCCGAGGTGGTCTACGACCTATTTCATGTCGTGGCCCGTTTTGGCCGCGAAGTCGTTGACCGGGTACGGGTCGATCAAGCCAATGCACTACGTGCAGAGCCAAAAGCCCGTCAGGTCATCAAGCGCAGCCGATGGCTTTTGCTGCGTAATCGCGACAATCTCAAAACCGACCAGGCGATCAAACTTGACGAACTGCTCGCCGCCAACCAGCCCTTGGCAACGGTCTACCTGCTCAAGACCGAACTGAAAGAGATCTGGTATGCGCCATCGGCCTGGGAAGGTGCTCGTCGATGGAAAACCTGGCTCAAGCTCGCCCTGGAAAGCCAGATCGCACCGCTGATCCAGTTCGCTAAACGCTTGGCCAAATACCGGCGCGGTATCTTGGCTTCGGCCATCTATCCGATGAACTCATCCATCCTGGAAGGCGTCAACAATCGCATCAAAGTGATCAAACGCATGGCTTACGGATTCCGGGACGCATCCTACTTCTTCTTGAAAATCAAGAATGCGTTCCCCGGCAAAGTGCGATGAACC